>CAYVUQ010000219.1:0-3465 GCA_964454915.1 uncultured Puniceicoccaceae bacterium | reverse complement strand
TGAACATCTTCCCCTTTGAAGAAGTCGCAGCCATCGCCCGGGAGGCGGGCATCCCGCTCGTCATCGACAACACCGCCCTGAGCCCGATCCTTAACCGCCCCCTTGAATGGGGTGCCAACATCGTGGTCCACAGCACCACGAAGTTCATCGGCGGGCACGGGACATCGATCGGCGGCGTCGTCGTCGATGGCGGCAACTTCGACTGGGGCTCGGGCAAATTCCCCGGCTTCACCGAGCCCGACCCGAGTTACCACGGTCTGGTCCATTGGGAGACTTTCAAGAGCTTTGAACCCCTCGGCGGGGCAAACGTGGCCTTCATCCTCAAGATGCGCCTCCAGCTCCTGCGCGACATCGGTGCCTGCCCGTCCCCGTTCAACTCCTGGATGAAACTCCAGGGCCTGGAGACCCTCCACCTGCGGATGGAGCGACACTGCTCCAATGCACTCAAGGTCGCCGAGTTCCTCGAAGGGCACGACCGCGTGGAGTGGGTCAACTACCCGGGCCTGCCCTCCAGCCGCTATCACGACCTCGCACGGAGATATCTGCGCAAGAATCACTATGGGGCACTGGTCGGATTCGGCATCAAGGGAGGTCTCCCGGCAGGCCGGAAGTTTATCGAGAATCTCAAGCTCTTCAGCCACCTCGCCAATATCGGCGACGCCAAGTCGCTCGCCATCCATCCGGCCACCACCACCCACAGCCAGCTGACTGCCGAAGAGCAGGTCTCCTCGGGGGTCAGCGAAGACTATGTGCGGCTCTCGGTGGGAATCGAGGACGTGGACGACATCCTCGCCGACATCCGCCAGGCCCTGGAGTCCTGAAACGCTCGATGCGCACCATCGGAAACACAAATGGCGCAGCCCCGGCCCGACAGGGTTCCTCGACCCTCGGCGTCTGGCTGGGCGCGTGGGGGATCGTCGTGAGCCTGATCTGTCTTTACGTCGCCCTGGACGCACGCAACGTCGCCAAGGACGCCGAAAGACGCCTCGAGCGCAATGTCGAGCTGATTGAAGAAAGCCGCGCCAAGATCGAACGGATGGAAACTTCCATCCGCGAGAGCATCGACCTGGGCGAACAGCGTATCCGCGAGATCGCCTTCAAGGTCGAAAAGAACGAAAACCGGGTCCGCCTCAACACGGAACAACTCGCCTCTACCCGCGAAGTTGCCTCGCAGCTGATCGACAGCCTGACCGGACAAAAGGAAGCTCTCACCGAGCTGGCCACCCGCATCCCCGCCCTTCCCAGGGACGTCCGCACGGAGCGCACCCGCACCGCAACAGGCGGCGACACCACCGCACCGCAGCCCGACCAATCGGGCGGCGATCAAACGGAATCCGCCCCCACCGACACGGCCCCGACCTACACGGTCCAGTCCGGCGATACACTGGTGGACATCGCCCGGCGCAAGAATCTGAGCGTGCCCGACCTGCTCGACGCCAATCCGGACATCGACCCAAACGTCATCCGGGTCGGCCAAATCCTGAACCTGCCGAAGTAATCCGGCCCCCCGCCCATGCACACGGACTGCGAACAGTACGACCCTGCCCTGATCGAACCCTTCTGGCAGGATTTCTGGGAATCCAACGGAACTTTCGTGGCGTCGGACCCCGACGAGCGTCCGCTCTTCTACGGTCTCGATATGTTTCCCTATCCTTCCGGAGCCGGCCTTCATATCGGCCACCCCGAGGGATGGACCGCCACCGACATCGTCTGCCGCTACAAAAAGGCGCTCGGCTTCAATGTGTTGCACCCGATGGGATGGGATGCGTTCGGGCTCCCGGCCGAGCAGTACGCGATCAAGACCGGCACACACCCGGCGAAAACCACGGTGGCCAACATCGACAACTTCCGCAAACAGATCAAACAGATCGGTTTTGCGATCGACTGGACACGGGAGATCAACACGACCGACCCGGGTTATTACCGCTGGACACAGTGGATATTCCTCCATCTCTTCCGACTTGGGTTGGTGTATGTGGACGAAAAACCGGTGTGGTGGTGCCCCGAACTCCGCTCGGTACTCGCCAACGAAGAGGTCGTCAACGGGGTCTCCGAGGTGGGAGGTCACCCGGTCGAGCGGCGCAATCTCCGGCAGGTCGTTCTCCGCATCACCGCCTACGCGGACCGGCTCCTCGAAGGGCTGGAGGACCTCGACTGGCCGGAGTCAACCAAACGCCAGCAACGAGCCTGGATCGGTCGCAGCGAGGGTGCCGAGGTCACTTTCACCATTGACACGCCGAACCGCCCGGAGGTGACCGTCTTCACCACCCGTCCCGACACTTTGTTCGGCGCGACTTATCTGGTTCTTGCCCCGGAGCATCCGCTGGTGGACTCGATCACCGAGCCCTCGCGCCGGGATGATGTCGAGACCTACCGCGAAAAGGCCCGGGCCAAGAGCGATCTCGACCGCACCGATCTCGCCAGGGAAAAGACCGGCATCTTCACCGGTGCCCACGCCATCAATCCGGTAAACAACGCCCGCATCCCCGTCTGGATCGCCGACTACGTCCTCGCCAGCTACGGCACCGGCGCGATCATGGCCGTGCCCGCCCACGACGAACGCGACTTCGAGTTCGCCGGAGAGTTCCAGCTCCCAATCCAGCGCGTAATCGATCCGGACACATCGGAAGGCAACGGCCACCCGCCCGAACTCCCGTTCACCGGGGATGGCACGCTCGTCCACTCCGGCGACTTCTCCGGACTCGATTCGCCGAAAGCCCGTCGCGAGATCACCGCCCGCCTCGAGAGCCAGGGCACTGGCAAGGCCTCGGTCAACTACCGCCTGCGCGATTGGATTTTCTCCCGGCAGCGCTACTGGGGAGAGCCCATGCCGATGCTTTGGGTGGACGAAGACGCATGGGAAAAGGCCTCGCGAAACCGCGACACCCCCGTGGGCCGAACCCTCCCGGAGGAGCCCGTCACGACTACCATCGACGGCGAAACTCTCTACGCACTGCCCGTTCCGCCCGAGCATCTGCCCCTCACCCTCCCCGATGTCGAGACCTTCCAGCCCGCAGGCACCGGAGAGAGTCCGCTCGCCACGATCCCCGAATGGCTCAACGTCTGGTTCCACGTCGGAACCGGAGAGACCATGCCACAGTCTGAACCCCGACCGGACAGCGATCAATGGGTCGCCGCCCGCCGCGAGACCAACACCATGCCCCAGTGGGCAGGCTCCTGCTGGTACCACCTCCGCTACATGGACCCCGCCAATACCGAGGCACTTGTCGATCCGGCCAGGGAAAGTCGCTGGAAAAGCCCGAACCTCTACATCGGCGGTGCCGAACATGCGGTCCTGCACCTTCTCTACGCCCGCTTCTGGCACAAGGTGCTCCACGATGTCGGGGCGGTCACGTCCGAAGAGCCCTACCGCAGGCTTTTCCATCAGGGCATCATCCTTGGAGAAGACGGGGAAAAGATGTCGAAAAGCCGCGGCAATGTCGTCAACCCCGAAGTGATCATCGC
>CAYVUQ010000218.1:0-3465 GCA_964454915.1 uncultured Puniceicoccaceae bacterium | reverse complement strand
CTCTGGACCGGGCATTTTTTGCACTTCACGGCGGCTCACGCCTTCTGGGACTGGTCGGTGTTCCTTTTCTGCCTGTGGATGCTACGGCGGCATGGGTCGGGGTTGCCCCTGGGAATCCTCCTGGTGGCACCTCTGCTTGCCCTGCTCACCTTGTCGTTGCGACCCGATCTATGGGAGTATTGCGGATTATCCGGCATCGACACCGTGTTGTTCACCCTCGTGGCTTGCGAATTCCTGCGCGGGCAACGCGGCGGGGCGACCCTCGTCCGCGTGTTGGGCGGTGTCCTTCCCCTGGTCGGACTGGGCGGAAAGGTTCTCTACGAATTCACCGTCGGTGGAACACTGTTCAGCGGAGACCTGGGCCCACACAACGAAGCCGTTCCCGAAGTGCACGTGGCCGGGGTGCTGCTGGGACTGGGCTGGTCATGGTTGGCGTCAAGCCGGTTGCGGACGGTGGATTCTTCTGTCCGCCTCGCCGGGAAGAGCATGGCACACGCGTAAACGAGAGAGGACGCTTGTCCCTGCCCGCGTGGCAACGGCTATCTGCGCCGGTTGCGCGGGCCGTAGCTGCGGATGGGGGCGTTGCGGTTCGCGTTGGAGTTGCGGAGCCGGTAGGTGATCCGGGCCTTTTCCAGATCGTAGGGGCTCATCACCATTTTTACGGTGTCACCAGTGGTGATCTTGATAAAATGCTTCCGCAGTTTGCCGGAAATGTGAGCGAGCACGCGGTGGCCGTTGGCCAACTCGACCCGGAACATGGTTCCGGGCAGGACGGCCACGATCTTCCCTTCGACTTCGACTTCGTTCTCGTTTTCCGGCATATGTGAATTCTGCAAAGGAGCGTGGATGAAAGATTTCGCTGCCAATGTCAAGAAAGCGTCGGTGTGTGCGGCACGACTGCCACGGTGTTTTCATTTGGAACCAGGAGTCTTTGATTCCGAGTGGCCTTTCTCAAATCTCGAATTTTCCATCTCAAATGCATTTTCATGCGGTGTCCGACCGCTACGATGAAAATGTCCCGTTGGCCGGGAGAACGGGTTTTCCATCCCGTTTTGTCTTTCGATCTCCCAAGCAACGGATGTGAATGTCCGGGGTGGCCAAGGGCCGAGGGTTTCTTCTACTCCCGAGGCGAGTTCGATTAGGAAAAGAGTGTCGGCCTCGATCCGGTAGAGGGCTTCCTGCTCGAATCGGCGGGCTGCTTCCAGGGCCGACTCCGGGTTGCGGATGGTCCAGCCGGGTTCGGCGTGGCTTTCGTCCGGAGCGAGGCCGGTCGCGCGGACGGGTGTTTCGCCGTGTTCCCGAAGGAATTGAAGGAGTGCTCCGTCGTTGCGGCGGTTGTCCGCTTCCGCTGCGATTCGTCCGTGCGGGTTATGGGCGGTCACGATCCAGAAGGGTTGGTCGGGCTCGGGCCCTTCCAGGTGAAAGAGGGTCTCGCGATAAGCGGGGTTCACGGTGCGGCTCAATCCGGCTGCCGGACCGAGATGTCCACATAGAGGTCGTGGGCGAGGTTTTCCACGGTTTCGCGAATCGTTTCGATCGGCAGGGGCTCCGGGGTCGAGAGCTGGGCGTCCGCCCGGAAGAGCAGGGTGCCGGAATCCGCCGCCGCTTCGGTGCGCGTGGAGAGCGATTCGACGTTCAGCCCCAGTTCGGCGATGGCATTGAAGATCTCGCGAACGATGCCGGGGAGGTCTTCGCCGCTGACGGTGATGAGTAGAATCGAGGCTTTCACGGGGAGGGGGAGACTGCGCGGGAGACGCGTCAAAGGCAAATCGCTTCTGTACGGGAGGCGCAACACGGTGTTTTCATACGGCGGCTGAACGCCGCATGAAAACACATTTGGGATCGAAAACCTGAGACTCAGGATAACGTTCGCTCCGGCAGCGACCTGGCGACTCAAATGACCCCCCCGACGGATCTGCGGTTTTCGAGTGCGTCGGCTTCCGCAGACACCCCTTCCGCGACACCCCTTCCGCGACAATTAAATTCACGATCGTGAATTTAATTGTCGTACCTGCGGGGAGGGGTGCTTTGCAGTGATCCTGTGGTCGGACCCCTGTCGTGCAAGCCGCTTGACCCGGGCGTGATCTCGCTCATGTATCTCCTTTTCCGCCGGGGTGCCTCGCCCCCCGCTCCCAAACCTTTCGACCAACCGTGGACTGCCCGTTCGACAAGATTTTTCCGTCGCAGCTTGACCGCAACGACCGGTTTTACATGTCGCTTGCCTACAACCAGGCTTTGGAGGCCTGGAAGGCGGAAGAGGTTCCGGTCGGGGCGGTGGTGGTTCTCGACGCCGAGGTCGTGGCTTCGGCGCACAACGAGGTCGAGTCCACCGGAGATCCCACCGCGCACGCGGAGGTGCTTGCCATCACCCAGGCTGCCCGATTCCTGGGCGACCATCGGCTGAACGCGATGACTCTTTACGTGACGAAAGAACCGTGTCCGATGTGTGCGGGCGCACTGGTCATGAGCCGGGTCGGTCGCGTGGTGTTCGGTGTGCCCGACCCGAAAATGGGCTTTCTGGGGAGTGCGGGGGACGTGCGGGATGTGCGCACACTGAATCACTATCCGGTCGTCACCCCCGGGGTCATGGCCGAGGAGTGCCACGCCCTTTTGCAGGGATTTTTCGCCGAGAAGAGAAAAGGGTAGAAAGTGCGGGTGAATTGCTCCTGGCGTTTGACGCCGTGCCCGACCCTCGAAACGAGTGACGTTCTTCTTTAACCCGAACCGAACAACAGGAAAAGACATGGCATACCAACTCCCCGAACTCCCGTATGGATACGACGCCCTGGAGCCGCACATTGACGCGCGGACGATGGAAATCCACCATACCAAGCACCACAACACGTACGTCACCAAGCTGAACGCAGCCCTCGAGGGGCACCCTCTGGCCGACAAGCCGGTGGAGGAAGTGATCGCCGATCTTTCGGCGGTGCCCGATGACAAACGCACGGCGGTGCGGAACAACGGCGGCGGGCACGCAAACCACTCGTTCTTCTGGCAGATCCTCAGCGGCCAGGGCGGCGGTGCGCCGACCGGTGATCTGGCTTCGGCACTGGACGCGGAACTCGGCGGTTTCGACTCGTTCAAGGAAAAGTTCGCTTCCGCGGCAGCCAACCGCTTCGGCAGCGGCTGGGCGTGGCTCTGCGTCAAAGACGACGGCAGCCTATGCGTGTGCTCCACGCCGAATCAGGACAGCCCCCTGATGAAGGGCGTGGTCGAGTGCACCGGCACGCCGGTCATCGGGTTGGACGTGTGGGAGCACGCGTATTACCTGAATTACCAGAACCGCCGTCCCGACTACATCGAGGCCTTCTGGAACGTGGTGGACTGGAACAAAGCCAACGAAAATTACCTCGCGGCCAAAAGCTAAGGCTTCGTAAACACTCTTCAGAAAGGCGGTCCGGATGCTCTGGACCGCCTTTTTTTGCGCAGGGGAAGAGCAGCTCGACGAGCCCGGAAGGACAC
>CAYVUQ010000217.1:2560-3480 GCA_964454915.1 uncultured Puniceicoccaceae bacterium | reverse complement strand
GAAAGGCGCGACCTGATTTCCTGGATCACCCGCCTTTCGTTCTCCTCTCCGTGTGCTTCGAAGGTGACGGAGAAACGCACGTAGGCACCGACGTCGTCCCAGGGAACCGTACTGACCAGTTCGTTGCGGATCAGCCACTGGCTGAATTCCTCAGCGGAAGCAAACCGGGTGGTTTCTCCGTCCGGCCCGGTGGCAACCGCAGGCGATTTCACATAGAGGAAGAAACTGCCGGCGGGTTTTTTAGCGTCGAAGCCGGAGCCGCGCAGGGCCTCGACCAATACATCCATCCGGCGTGAATACTTGCCGGCGATCTCCGCGGTGATCCAGGGATTCGAAAGAGCGGTCTCGGCGGCCTTCTGGATAGCGAGGAACTGCCCGGAATCCGAATTGTCCTTCACATGCCCGTAGGCCGAAACGACGAGTGGATTGCCGACCATGAAACCAATCCGCCAACCGGTCATGTTGAACCCTTTGGAAAGCGAGTGCAGCTCGACCGCCACATCCTTGCCGCCGGGCACCTGCAGAATCGACAGCGGCTCGCCGTCGAAAATCAAGGCGGCATAGGCGGCATCCTGGACAATCACGATTCTGTTCTCCCTCGCGAAACGAACCGCCTTCTCGAAGAACTCCCGGGTAGCCGACGCGCCGGTCGGATTGTTCGGGTAGTTGAGGACCAGCATCCTGGCCCGCTTCAGAACATCGGCGGGCACGGATTCCAGATCGGGCAAGAAGCCATTCTCCTCACGAAGCGGCAGATTGAAGACCTCACCTCCGTAGTAGCGGGCGTGGGTGCCGAGGACCGGATAGCCCGGCGTCGTCATGAGCACAAAATCGCCCGGATTGATAAAACAGGCCGGCAGCAGCGAGAGGGCGGTCTTGGAACCAATCGAGTGCAGGACCTCGGTCTCGGGGTCGATATC
>CAYVUQ010000217.1:0-2550 GCA_964454915.1 uncultured Puniceicoccaceae bacterium | reverse complement strand
CCTCGACACCGAAGACCTCCTTCATGTAGTGGGCGGCCACCCGGAGAAACGAGGCGCAGCCGTTGTCTGCGTACCCGCGGTTCTCCGGCATCGAGGCCTCGTGCTGCAGTTTCTGGACGACCTCCGGGTAGGCCATCTCGTCGGGTTCTCCCACCCCCATGTCGATCAGGGCGGTCCCCGGATGCTCCTTCACGGCGGCGCGCTTGGCCCGCTTGATCTTCTCGAACTTGTAAACCGCTGTGTCCTTGCCGAAGCGGTCTCCGCCGATCCTCTCGGCGAAACAGGTCTGGATGAAGGATTCTGCCATGGCTACACACTTTTTTGACGAACCCGGCGGGAAGCAAGGCGGGAAATCGATTTGTCGGTATTGGGTTGCAGTCCGCAACGGGACGGCCCTATCCTTGTCCGTTTTACCAATTTGCCATCCTCTTCGAAAATCCCGTCACAACCAAACCAAGGAATCGCTTTGGACATCGAACAGATCGAGAAACTCGTCGAGATCATGAAGGACAGCGACCTGTCCAGCATGGAGATCGAGGAAGAGACTTTCCGCATCCGACTCGCCCGCGAGAAGGAGATCGTGGCCGTCCACGGTGGTGGCGCATCCGTGCCGACGCAGCCGCCCTCGCTCCCGACGAGCTCTCCCGACCCGGTCGGCTCCGCGGCTCCTCCCGGCCCCGATGAAAGCGGCTTCACCTACGTAAAATCACCGATGGTCGGCACCTTTTACAGAGCCCCTTCCCCGGACAGCACCCCTTTCATTGAAGAGGGCGGCAAAATCAAGGCGGACAGTGTCGTCTGCATCATCGAAGCGATGAAGGTGATGAACGAGATCCAGGCGGAAGTCAGCGGAAAGGTTGTCGAGATTCTCGTGGAGAACGGCGAGCCCGTAGAATACGGCCAGGCCTTGATGAAAGTGAAGGAAGGGTAACCTGCGGGGCATGCTGAAGAAGGTTCTCATCGCCAACCGTGGCGAAATTGCGCTGCGGATCATCCGTGCCTGCCGCGAGCTTGGCATCGAGACGCTCGCGGTCTATTCGGAGGCCGACGAGCAGTCCATCCACTGCCAGGTGGCCGACGACGCCATCTGCATCGGCCCCGCGCCCAGCGGCGAAAGCTACCTCAAGGCGGACCGCATCCTGAGTGCAGCGGAACTCGCCAACGTGGACGCCATCCACCCCGGCTACGGGTTTCTGGCCGAAAATGCAGACTTCGCGGAACAATGCGAAAGCTGCAACATCAAGTTCATCGGACCGTCCTCCAAAGTCATCCGCACCATGGGCGACAAGGCACTTGCACGCGAAACAGTCAAGGCCGCCAAGGTTCCCACCGTGCCGGGAAGCGATGGTGCCATCGAGGACGACAAGGAAGGCCTCAAACTGGCCAAGGAAATCGGCTTTCCGGTTATCATCAAGGCCGTGTCCGGCGGTGGCGGCCGGGGCATGAGGGTCGCCCACAATGCGGTCGCCTTCCAGAGGGAATTCGAGACCGCCCGGAACGAAGCGGAGAAGGCTTTTGGTGACGCCTCCGTCTATGTCGAGAAGTTCATCCAGGACCCGCGGCACATTGAGTTCCAGATTCTCGCCGACGAACACGGCAAGGTCGTCCACCTGGGTGAGCGCGACTGCTCGGTACAACGGCGCCACCAGAAGGTAATCGAGGAGGCACCCTCTCCGTTTCTCAGTTCCGACCAACGGCGCCGGATGGGCCGGGCCGCGGTCAAGGCCGCCGAGGCGGCGGGCTACTCCAACGCCGGGACCATCGAGTTTCTCGTGGACCGCTCCGGCGACTTTTTCTTCATTGAGATGAACACCCGCATCCAGGTCGAGCACCCGGTCACCGAGATCGTGACCGGCATCGACCTGATCAAAAAACAGATTCAGATCGCAGGGGGCGAGCCCCTCGGCATCGAGCAGAAACAAATCCGTATGGGGGGCATGCACGCCATTGAGTGCCGCATCTGCGCCGAAGACCCGTCGCGCAACTTCGCGCCCTGCCCGGGAGAAATCGATTTGTACTTCCCGCCGGGAGGACCCGGTATCCGGGTCGATTCCCATGCCTATTCGGGCTATCCGGTGCCCCCGCACTACGATTCCATGATCGGCAAACTGATCGCCTTCGGCGAAAACCGCGAGGCCGCCGTGTGCCATCTCGACCGTGCATTGAAGGAATACCTGATCCGGGGAATCAGCACCAACCTCCCCTTTCTCCAGGCAATCGTCAAAGACCCCGTTTTCCGCCAGGGGCAAACCACCACCCGCTATGTCGAGGAGTTTCTGGCCCGCACTCCGCGCTACCTTCTCACTCCACCTCAACCGGAACCCAAGTAAACCGTTATGGAACAGCCCACCACCGAAAACGAGTCCACCGTCCCCTTCGTCTCCGAGGAAAACCCCACCTTCGGCGAGATTCGCATCAACCACAGCGTGGTTGCCAATATCGTCCGCATCGCAACCCTGAGCGTCCCCGGGGTCCACGCCGTCGGCGGTGGGCGCTTCGAGGGGATCACCGAGATGTTCTCCAAAAGGGAAGGCGAGAAGGGGGTGCGGG
>CAYVUQ010000216.1:0-3483 GCA_964454915.1 uncultured Puniceicoccaceae bacterium | reverse complement strand
ACCAAGGACAGCACCTACTACGCCTACACCGAAGTCCACTCGGACCGTCCGCGTGAGGTGCTCCTGGCGGTCGGCACGGACGACTACGCCAAGGTGTGGATCAACGATCTGGTGGTATGGGAGGAGAATGGGCTCAGCTCCTGGCAGCTCGACCAGGGATTTCGCAAGGTGCTCTTGAAGGAGGGTTACAACAAAATCCTCCTCAGGCTGGAAAGCGGTCCCGGAGTCGCCTATTTCTCCCTCATGCTCTGTCCTGTCGATATGGACACCTGATTGCGGACACGGCCCGCAACCCGTGCTTGCGGGACAACCCGGAGACCGGTAGGAAGACGGCTTATGGATATCCGCATCTTTCCTCTCGGCCCCGTGCAAACCAACGCCTTCCTTCTGCTCGATGGTGCGAGAGCACTCCTGATCGACGCCCCCGCGGACTCGTTCCGGAAGGTTGGCGAGGTTCTTGAGGCGGAGGGTGCCACCCTCGAAGCACTGCTCCTCACCCACGGCCATTGGGACCACACAACCGACGCCTGTCGGTTCCAGAATGCGGGGGTGGAGCTGGTGGGCCATGCCGACGACCGCCTGTTGTTCGAAGACCCCACCTCCATGGCTCCTTTCAGCATACCCGGGATTCCTCTCGAACCGGTGCGCATCGACCGCTGGGTGGGGGACGGCGACGAAATGGAGTATCTCGGACGCCGAATCGAGGTTCGGCATGTGCCCGGACATTGTCCGGGCAACGTGTTGTTCCATTTTCCCGACGAGGCGGCCTGTTTCAGTGGCGACGCTCTTTTCGCGGGGGGGATCGGGCGATACGACCTGCCCGGCGGGGATTTCGATCTGCTGGAGCAGTCGATCCGCCGGAACATCTACTCGCTCCCCGACGACACGGAGGTCTATCCCGGGCACGGGCCAGTGACCACCGTACGGACGGAAAAAGAGCGCAACCCCTTTGTGCGCGGCGGAGTGGAAGAATGATTCCCTCCGACCCGGTCTGGATGCGGCGGGCACTCAAAGCCGCGCGGAGGGGCTGGGGAACCACCCACCCGAATCCCATGGTGGGTGCCGTGTTGGCCACCCCTGACAAGCTGCTCTCCGAAGGATTCCACCAGTACGCCGGACAAGCCCATGCGGAAGTGCGTGCGCTCGAGGCTTTCCCGGAGGAGATACCGCCCGAAGCTACCCTCTACATCACGCTGGAGCCCTGTTCCAGCACGGGCCGCACCCCGCCCTGCACCGGGGCGATCCTGGCCCGGAATGTCCGGCGGGTGGTCGTCGGTGCCCTCGACGACGATCCGAGACACCGCGGACGAGGACTGGCCTTGCTCCGCGAGGCCGGGGTGGACGTTGTCCAGGGAGTCCTCGAAGCTGATTGCCTGGACCTCAATCTCATCTTCCATCACCTGCACGGCACGGGACGCCCCCTGGTCGCCGCCAAAATCGCAACGACCATCGACGGTCGCACGGCTACCGCGACCGGCTCGTCGCGCTGGATCACCGGCGACCAGGCGCGACGCGATGTGCATCGGTGGCGACGGTATTTTCCCGCGATCGGGGTCGGCGCGGGTACTGTTCTGGCTGACGATCCGTCCCTCACCGCTCGTTCGCCGGAAGGCGATTTCTGTCCGCGGCGCGTCATTTTCGACCGTTCGGGACATCTGGCATCTTCGCCGGATCGGACAGTCTTTACCGATGTCCATTCCGCCGAAACGATGGTTCTCACCGCTGGCTCCCGTGTCGCCGCCCTCCGCCGATCTCTGCCTGGAGCGGTGCGGGTGACAGCCATGGAGACCGGGCCGGATTTTCTTGCGGATTGGCTTCGCTCGGAGGGTTTGTCCGGGCTGTACGTGGAAGGTGGCGCGGGCCTGCTCGGGAGTCTGCTTGCCGCCGGGAGCGTGGACTATCTGTTCGCCTACCGGGCACCGCTGCTGTTTCTCGATCCCCGTGCGCCGGGGCCGGGCGAGGGGGGATCGCCGCAGAATCCGGCCGACGGGTTGAGGCTGGAACGGGTCCGCCACGAGGTTTTCGGAGAGGACCAGCTCATGCGTGGTTTCGTGCAGAGATCGGGGAACCACAAGATATTGTGTTAGAAAAGATAAGTTTTCCTTCATTTCGTGGTTGACTGCCGGGCTGGATTCTCCGTCATTCCATTTCGTTTTGAAAATGCCGGACGGGAGATATCCAGAAGTGGGAGGGGGACACCCCGCTCATTCTTGATTCTCTCTCCCGGACTCGAACCGGCCTGTCTCTCCTCCTCTCCAACCACCAACCCTCATTTCGAAATGGAATCCACCTACAAGATCGGCGACCGCGTATTCGTTCTCGACAAGGACAAGGCGGAGGCCGCCTTTGCCGCGAAGAAGATCATCCTCGGTCGCGAGACCATGACCTTCAACCTCCTGCCGCTCAAATATTCCTGGGCCTACGATCTCTACCGCACCATGAAGGCGAATCACTGGGAGCCGGAGGACATCCCTATGCAGAAGGATGTCGAGCAGTGGCGTTCGACCGGCGAGCTTTCCGAAGTGGACCGCTGGATCATCATGATGGGTCTCGGCTACTTCTCGGCGGCCGAGGGAATCGTCGGCGACAACATCATCCATGTGGTTCGCGAGCTGGTCACCGCCCCCGAATTGAAACTCGTTCTCGGGCGCCACGCTCACGAGGAGAACATCCACGCCGACAGTCTGCTCTACATGATCAGCTCCCTGGGCGTGAATCCGCATGAGTGCGAGGCCATGTTCGAGCAGATCGAGACCATCAGGCGCAAGAACGATTTCGTGACCCGCACCTCGCACGGCCTGCGCCGCGACATCGACCTGCACGATACTGCCAACAAGCAGCTTTTCGCCAGGAACCTGTTCGTTTTCGGGCAGTGCATGGAGGGCACCCAGTTCTACGGACTCTTTGGCATGGTTCTCAGCCTCTACCGCCAGAACAAGTTTCCGGGAATCGGCCAGATGTTCCGCTACACCCTCCGCGACGAGTCGAACCACATCGAGCTGTTCCGCAATCTCCTCATGGACCTGGTCGATGAGAATCCCGACATCTGGACCGCCGATTTTCGCCGCGAGCTGACCGACCTCATGAAAGAAGCGGTGGACCTGGAAAAGGCGTTCATCAGCGACTGTCTGCCGGTCAACGCGATCGGGCTCAGCTCGGACGAGTTCCTCCGTTACATCGATTACATCGCGGACCGCCGTCTGGAGGGAGTGGGCCTGGAACCGCTCTGCCCGGGCGCGAGCAACCCCTTCCCCTGGCTGGCCGAGATGATGGATATCAGCAAAGAGCAGAACTTCTTCGAAGGACGGGTCACCGAATACCAGAAGTCTTCCTCCCTCTCCGCCGTCGATGACGACGAACTCTGAAAACACCCCAACTCCCTCGGCACCATGATCTCACGAATCACCATTGAAGAAGACAACGAGCTGAAACGCTTCGCACGTGCACCCGTCGATGAGAAACCGCGTTTCGACTGGCGCGGGC
>CAYVUQ010000215.1:0-3486 GCA_964454915.1 uncultured Puniceicoccaceae bacterium | reverse complement strand
GATCTCATCCTGGCCTACAACGCGAGGGATACGGAAGCATTCGACGCAGCGGTAGCCGCCCTCCACGCCGAAACCGCCCCCCACGCTCCGATCCGTCGCATTGCTCTCGAAGAGACCTTCAACCGGACCGCACCCTTCTTCACCGGTTCCGCCCTCTATCTGGTCGGATTGCTGCTGGTGTTTCTCAGCTGGGTGCCCGGTCGGCAGAGGCAGGGAGTTTCCGAGGGACTCCGCCAAACCGCCTTCTGGATGTTCCTTTTCACCTTCGGCCTGCACAGTCTCGGTCTGCTTGCCCGCATGATCATCATGGACCGACCGGCACCGGTCACCAATTTGTATTCTTCGGCGGTCTTCATCGGCTGGGCCGCATGCGGCATGGGAGTTCTTCTCGAACAAATCTACCGGAACGGATTCGGAAATCTGATCGCCGGCGTGGTCGGGTTTTCCACCCTGATCATTGCCCATGGTCTGGACAACACCGGGGATACCATGGAGGCGATGCGGGCGGTGCTCGACTCGAATTTCTGGCTGGCCACCCATGTGGTGACCATCACCCTGGGGTACACCCCCATGTTCATCGCCGGCGTGCTCGCCGTCGTTTTCATCGTCCGGGGCCTTTTCTTCAAGGGCTTCACCCGGTCCGCCGCCCAAAGCCTGACGCGTATGACGTACGGCATTCTGGCGTTCGCTTTGATCCTCAGCTTCATCGGAACCTTCCTCGGCGGAGTCTGGGCCGACCAGAGCTGGGGGCGCTTCTGGGGCTGGGACCCCAAGGAGAACGGCGCGCTGATGATCGTGTTGTGGGTGGCACTCATTCTTCACGCGCGCATCGCCGGGATGATCCGCGAAAGGGGCCTCATGATCCTCACTCTCGTCGGGTCGATCATCACGGCCTGGAGCTGGTTCGGCACAAACCAGCTCGGCATCGGGCTGCACAGCTACGGTTTCACCGACAAGGGTCACTTCTGGCTCCTCACTTTCTGGGCCAGCCAGCTTCTCTTCATCCTCCTCGGCCTGGTTCCCCGACGTTACTGGCGCAGTGCGGGAACCCTCTTCGCCGACAATGGCAACCGGCGTTGAGGAGCAAACCCTTTTCCAATCGTATGACACGTCCCATCAGCGATACCGCGCATCGACTCACCCTTACCGTCTTGATCCTGTTCGGGACCGCCTTTTCCGCGAGGGCCGACGAGGAGGGGGCCGAAGCAGCTGAGGAGACGCCCAAACACACCGCCCTCGTGGGCGAGGGCGAGAGGCTGGCACGCGAGACTGGAGCGGCCCTCGTTCCGGCCGTTCTCTCCATCTTCGAGAGGAGCTGCGCGGATTGCCACGACAGCGCGCGGGCGCGTCCCAAGGGCGGCTTCGGCAACATTATGGATCTCGCGGCCATCCGCGCCAATCCCGATTACATCGTACCGGGAGAGCCGATGGAGTCCGAGCTTTATCTGCTGATCATGGACCCCGAGCCCGACTTCCGCATGCCTCCCCCGGACAGCGACCACCCGCAGCTCACCCGGGGCGAGTCCCGGTTGATCGAACACTGGATTCTGGCCGGAGCACCGGCGTCCCCGTATGCGGCCACAGTGGAAGACGAAGAGGCACCCGACACCACTGAAATCGTGGATGAAGCCGTTGCCGACGGGGCCGGAACCGGTTTCGATTTCGGCAAGACCTTCGCCAAAGCCCATCCCCTTCTCGTCCACTTCCCCATCGCCCTTCTCCTGGCGGGCATCCTGGCGGAAGCCCTCCGGTTCACGGGGCTCGGCGGCGCACGGCTCGGCTTCGCCGCCTCATGGTGCCTGTGGCTCGGCACGGCCGGAGCGGTCTTCTCGGTGTGGAGCGGTTGGCTCAACGCGGATGTCGCCGGCCACTCGGATGAAGCGGTCTTCTTCCACCGCTGGGCCGGGGTCGCCGTGGCCGTTCTCGCGACCGGTCTCCTCGGAGTGCGCACCTGTCTGCGCAAGAAAGGAAAAGGCGTGCGCCTGGTACTGCTGGCCCTCTTGATTCTTCTCCTCGGCGGACTCATCGCTGCCGGACATTCCGGCGGCGAACTTGTTTACGGCGAGGGCTACTTTTCCCTTTTCGGAACCGATTGAATCCGCTATTTTTCCCACACCCAAAAAAATGAAAATGCAAATCCGTATCCAAACCCTGTCTTCAACCTTCGCCGCCCTCTGTGCGGTGCTGCTCCTTTCCGCCCTGTCGGCCCCGGGGTCTGCCGCCGCCAGCGAAGGAGGCGACGACACCCGGCTCCACGACAAAATGGAGATGATGCAGGACCACTACCGCACCCTGGGGCGCGGCCTCCGCCGCCCGTCGGCCGACGATCTGCCGTCGTTGCTCGATGCCGTGCAACAGCTGGAGATCCTGACCGTCCAGACAAAGGTTCTGATTCCCAAAAAAGCCGCCACCATCGACGAGGCGGACCGCCCCACCTTCATCCAGGCCTACCGGATGAAGCAGATCGAAACACTTGAGACCCTTCTTAAAATGGAACGTGCCCTCCTCGATCTGAATTTCGACGAAGCAAATGTGCAGTGGGACGCCCTCAAGGATGACAAAGCCGAGGGACACGAGCAGTTTAAAGAGGACGAGTAAGAAGAGGAAGAGTAAACCCAAGAGTGTTTCGGGAGGAGCCGGCCCTTGAACGACGCCTATCTGCACGTCGGCGGACCGCGCTTCACCTCGGCAGTCGAAGCGGCGTCCGAGATGGAGGCCTGCGGCATCGGTCGGGCGAATCTTGTCCTCCCCCCGGCCATGCCGGACTTTTCCGCTCTCGCCGAAGCGCGCGAGCGACTCGGCGGGCGGGTGCGTCTCATCGGAGTTCCCGCAGGGGCCCACGAGTGCGAACGTCTCGAGCTCATCGAATGGCAGATCAACTTCGGCATCCTCGGACTCCGCCTGATGCCCTTCGAGCGCGAACCGAATCTGGACGGAATCGAAGCGATCGGGCAGGCAGGCCGATGGCTGTTCTTCATAAATCCCTGGCAATCCGACACGCTGCGCTTTCTCCTCGAATGGCTCCATCGGCACGAAACCGCCCGAATCGCCGTACCCCATTGCCTGGCGGCGGGTGCCGTCGCCGACACAGTCGAAGACGTAGCCCTTTTCCGCGAATTCCTTGGCCATGAACGCGTCTGTGCCATCCTCTCCCGCCACGGCGGTGCCTCGGGTGCGAAGTATCCGCATGAGGATCTTCGCCCCTGGGTCGAGGAGGTGATCGAGGCCGCAGGATGGGATTCCGTGCTCTGGGGCAGCGAATATCCCGTTCTCTACTGGCGGGGCGAAACCATTCCGCAAGCAGCAGGATGGCTGGAAGCCCTGATCGGGAAGCTCCCCGAGGAGCGGCGCAACGCGTTTCTCGGGGACAACGCACAAAGGCTTTTCTTCGATCCCCCTCCACCTCCGGCGGGCGAAAATGTTGACGACGCCCCGAGGTGGACCCGCAATTGGGTCAACGGCGGCGGCGGCGGCAGCCCCGTCGCC
>CAYVUQ010000214.1:0-3502 GCA_964454915.1 uncultured Puniceicoccaceae bacterium | reverse complement strand
CCACCCGGTAGAGACCCTGAGAAGCAGGGTCTACCCGCCGGCCAGGACCGAGACCCGCCCGATAGACACGACCTTCTGGAAGGGATTCAAGCAGCCATCGAAGAATTACCTCCCGAGGAAGCCCGGAAACTGACGGATCGGCTCTTGGCGAGGCGGAGTGGGATGCCCGGATCGGGAAGGACGCAGAAGCCAGCCGCCTCGATCGGCTGTGGGCTGAGGCGGAGAAGGAAATCGAAGCCGGAGAGACCATCTCGCTCGATGCGTTTCTCCGTCAGCAAAACCTTTCGCGCTGATCTCGTGCGACTGCCTGTCGGCGTTCAATGGTTTCAATCCCCCCCCACGAGGTGTGCGATGTGGGGAGGTTGCTTCAGCGCCTCCCTCCGATTCTGTTTCAATCCGCACCCCGCGAGGGGGGCGATAAGAGTCAAGACATGACGTATTTTTGGTGTCCTCACAGCGCTACCTTGCGCTGACACTCCACCGCAGATACCACACGGAGCAAGGTCTATCTCCGGCCTATTCCGGGAACGAGTTCGCCAGTGTCGGGATCAATATAGGGAAGGCCTTGGGCTTTGCGGCGTGCGAAGATTTGGTTGGCAAAGGCATTCATTTCTTCGTTGGCCTGTAGTTTTTCGTCGAAGCTAAGCTTCCGCCAATTGCGAAGATTTTCACGCTCCGCACCCTCGAAAGTCGTTTTTGACCAGTCAACTTTATCTGGATGATATGCGCTTTTCATGGCTGAAGATCGTTTAGGATTTTGCGCAGGAACTCAATGTCGATTCGATCTTGGGATCGGGCGGCTGACTCTTTCATTCGAATGAGAGTTGGGATCGTTACAATACGGGTTTCTGCGGCAGCTTCACCTATCTTCTCTATCAGTGCCGCGTTCCACTCTGATTCGAAATTGAAGGGGTGCTCGATAAAGACATCAAGCTTGGTTTCGGGATGGGCGTCGCTCCAGAATTGCAGAACCCGCATATTCTTCCCCTCCCACCACTGCCGGCGGAGGGCGGGATCGGCGAATTGCTCAGCAGTAATCGGAACGCTTGGTTCGTAACCGATCGATTTCAGGGCGTCAAAGGCGCGACGAATACTCTCGGGAACCAGTTCAATCACCAAATCGGCGTCCCTTGTAACACGCAGATAGCCGTGGGCGATCACGGCCAACCCACCGACGACGATAAAACGAACTTTAGCCTCATTTAAGGCTTCAACGATTTCGGCAAGAGCGGCAACTTTCATGGGTGATAAGTTTAGTTGTTATTCTGCTTTGGACAAGTCTGTCGTCGCAACTCATTGAATAAGAAGGTGGCGCGAGCGTCTGGCGGAGAAAGGAAAGGAAGCCGACGAGAAAGAAGAGCGATTTCGCCGCCTGTTCCGACGGTTGCCCGACGAAATCCTCAAGGCTCCAGATCCCCTCGCCGCAATTCTGGAATCCCACCGGAAACGGGAGTCGGAAGACGAGGGCGACAGTTGGCTCTGGTGAAATCGCAGGAGGATAAGGTCGGAGCGTCAATAGTGGCAGGTCTGACGTCACAAAAATCCGACACACCGGGTCATCCCGACGGGCGTGGGGAAGGCTCAACGGGATCGTGCTCCCGGTGGAAGATCCCTTCTGGCAGAATCACATGCCGCCGTGGGAATGGAACTGTCGTTGCCAGGTGATCCAGGTATCGCGCGACCGCTACGAGCAGCTGAAGAAGCGCGACGAGGAGTTCCCGCCGGACGAGAAGCTCGTGTTCGACGAGGCCGCCCGCAACCGGCTCAACGAGGAGAAACGGATCCTCCGCACCGTCAAAGGGCCGGACGACCGGCGGCGCGGAGTGCCCACGACGATGGATACCCGCACGCCGGAAGAAAAGGGCTGCGGCGGCCCCGGCAGCCAGGCCGACCTGCGGATCCCGCTCTCGGCGATCAAGGGCCGCTACGATGCGAAGACCTTCGCCGACTTCGAAGCATGGGCGCGCAAGACCGACCTGGGCGACGGTCGGACGGTGTGGGGCTGGCTCGAGGGAGGGGCTACTGGAAGTGCCGGACGCGGTGTTGCCCCCGCAGTCGCCGGAGTTTTGGCTGCTGGTATGGAAAAGGAGTTTTTGGACCGGATGATCTCCGACGAAGGCGGCGGCCCGGTCTCGGCGGAGGATTTGGCGGCTGCCGTGGCCGCGAGACCGGACCATCCTGTGGCAAAGGATCTGCGAATATGGAGCGAGGATAAGGAGACTTTTCAGAAGATGAAGTGGGGCCGGGGAAAGATCGAACGGGAGTGGCGCGAGCGAATGGATCGCATATTGCTGAGGGTGCGCCCGGAGCCCGCTTCCGGAAAGCGATTATTCCGGGGCATGCGCGACCGCAGTCCACTCGCCGGAATCCGCAGGGACAAGTTGTATGTGATAACTACGGTTGGGGAGAGTTTCAGCGAAGATTTTGCCATCGCCACGGGAGACTATCTAAGTGAAGGCGGGTACCTGATCGAGGTGGTATCGCCGCAGACCACCCGACCGCTTGCCAAAGTTTTTGGCGTGCTCGGGGGGAAGGCCGCCGACGAGAGCGAGTCGGTCTATCCCAGGGGGACAGCGCTGGGGTTGCTGGAGGAGCGCACCGAAACGGTGGAAATCGCTGGCCAATCCGTGCAAGTGCCCTATCTTATTATGGAGGAGAAATAATGGACGAAAAAGAATACAGAGCAGGGGTGGTTAAGATCCAAAAAAAATACGGTGACAAACCATACAACCGCTTCGCGGAGCGCCCGAGCCCACAGCCCAAGCACCATGATCCGGATCTGGTTCGCCGGGCGCGGCAGCGCTACGAGCAATACCAGGCCGAGAAGCGCGAAGCCCTGCGCGTGGCCGAGGACTAATGGCCGGAATCCGCATAGCAGTCGACACCCTCACGCCGGGTCCGCGCCCCCGCGTAGGGGAGCGATAAGGCTCCGCGAATTTCATCGCCAATCCACGAATGGTTTCAATCCCCCCCACGAGGGGGGGCGCAATGTGGGGAGGTTGCTTCAGCGCCTCCCTCCGATTCTGTTTCGGCAAGAGCGGCGACTTTCATGGGTCGCAAGTTAAGTTGTTATTCTGCTTTGGACAAGTCTGTCGTCGCAACTCATCGAATAAGAAGGTGGCGCGGCCTGGCCCAAGCCGCACCCATGCCGAAATCAATAGGCCACTGTAATTTTTGATCGGGGTGCTGTGTGGGCCACACCGCGCTACCTTGCGCTGAAACTGCGCGTTGTAGGGCCGCCGCTTCGTCCAGGACCATGAGCCTGTCGAATGGCGGCGTGCTAAATCTTCGCCCCACCCCCAGACAACGTAAGCCAAACCAACAAATGCACCCCCCCTGCCCTGACAAATTCTCCGGGTCCGACACCCTGGCTTGGATAAGCATTGCGTAATCCATCGCCAATCCCATTCTCCCAACACACCCATGGGACTCTTCGATACCATACATTTTTCGCAGATGTGGATGAGTGGCGCGAGCGTCTGGCGGAGAAAGGAAAGGAAGC
>CAYVUQ010000213.1:0-3541 GCA_964454915.1 uncultured Puniceicoccaceae bacterium | reverse complement strand
TCCTTGTCTTCCCCTACCTCTTCGCTACTAAATATCTGCGTATCGTCCTGATCGTCACAAACTTTTTTGCGGGCGTCGTATAACGGCTATTATGTGAGCTTCCCAAGCTTGAGACGGGGGTTCGACTCCCCCCGCCCGCATTTTTCGCGGCTCCTGTCGGTCATTCGTCGCTGGATCCGCGAATCAATGTCTTTGAGGTCTTGAAACGCCCGCCTCTACCGCAAAGGGAAGGAGCAATTGCTCGCACGACGAAACGGATTCGCGGAACCGCACGCCTACCCCGAGCAACCGTGCCCCTTTTTCTTTCCGATCGAAGGCTTCCTTCGCCAAGGCAGTGACGCTGGACAGGTCCCAATCAAGCCCGTTCCGACTCACCGTCGTTTGGGTGAAATCAGTGAACTTTACCTTGACGAACGGTCCGGCGATTCTGCCCAGCAATTCGGGCCGGGCCAGAAGGTCCGCCGTCAACTCCTCGTGCAGGTCTCCAATCCTTGCCACCAGATCCTCAGTCGTGACCACCTCGTCGGAATAGGTCCGTTCGTTGCTGAGGGATTTCCGTATCCTGGTCGGTCGGACTTCTCTCTCGTCGATTCCCCTGCACTGCGCGTGCAATTCCCCCCCGAACTTGCCAAAAGATTCCTCCAACTCCCGCACCGAAAAGGCCTGCAAATCCCCACACGTTCGGCAGCCCATGCGGGAGAGCTTCTCCTCCGCACGAGCACCGACGCCCCAAAGCCGCCGCACCGGCAGGGCCTTGATGAATTCCGGTGCTTCCGAGGGCCGGATCACGAACTGCCCATTGGGTTTGCGCCAGTCGCTGGCGATCTTCGCAAGAAGTTTGTTGGCGGCCACCCCTGCAGAAGACGGAAGGCGAAAGGTCGAGCGTACCCGTCCGCGGATTTCGCTCGCGATCTCTGTGGCCGGTCGGTCGAGACCCGTCACGTCGAGATAAGCCTCGTCGAGGGAGAGGGGCTCGACCAGGGGTGTGTAGGACCGGAAAATCTCGCGGATGCCCCGGGATATCTCCCGGTAGTGATCGAAACGCGGTCGCACGAAGACCAGATTCGGACACAGCTGCAATGCCATGAAGTTTGGCATTGCGGAGCGCACTCCGAAGGACCGGGCTCGGTAATTGCAAGTGCAAACCACCCCCCGGCGCCCGGTTCCTCCCACCGCCAGGGGCACCGACCGCAGCTCCGGTCGGTCCCGCATCTCCACCGCAGCGTAGAAGCAATCCATATCGACGTGGATAATCTTCCGCACGACAGGGGAGTCAGATCGATCCGTCACCGGCTAAACGCGTGGAATCCGAAACCGTTGGATTCCGGCGCACCATCTGAAGCAAACGGGACCGGAAACACAGAAAAAGAAAACCTGGAACCGTTCATGAAAGCACTCGGATTTGTACAAAAACCAGACAGCAAGGCAAGCGAAGGAGTATCGCTCCCCACCGGAGGAATATCGCTCCCACACCCAGACCAAAACCCGAAGACATCAAGCCCGAGAACACGAGAGTGCGACAATAAAACTCACGATCGTGAATTTTATTGTCGCATCCTTGTCTCCCCTTAGCCCGTTGGCTCAACGAAATATGAAATACATAAAACACTACATAATAGTTCCTTAAAGAAATGCCGACGCAACATAACGACAATTATTTTCACGATCGTGAAGATAATTGTCGTTCTCGGGTGTCGGATTGGTTCCGGGGGCGGGTGGACGGGGCGGGTGCCGAACTGTTTGTTGGGCGGAGTGTTCCGGGAGATTCTTCTGCGAAGACTTGTGCGTTGATGGAGACTCCGCCGGACCGTCGGGCTACCGACCCGGGATTCGGCATCTTTTCGAGAAGACTCGTGCGTTGATGGAGGGGCACTGCACCAGGCCCCCCGGGACACGATTGGCTGGTTGATGGGATCACACCCGGGAAGGAGGCTGTTTCCGTCCCCGGTTGACAATCCTCTCCTCCCCCATCCCAATGGCATCGTGAAAATTGAATTTCCCGATGGTCGGGAGGCCGAGATCAACCTGTGGCGGTGGGCTTGGGTGCCCGTCATTGTGGTTCTGGTACTCCTCGCATTCACAAGTATCGATCAGGTTGACGCTGACGAAGAGGGGGTACTTCTCCGCTTTGGCAAGCAGGTCAAAACGGTCGGACCGGGGCTCCATGCCCATCTGCCCTACCCGATCGACCGGATGATCAAGGTCAAGACTCGCCGGGTGGATGTGCAGGAGTTCGGTTACCGCAGTGCCCCCGGGGGGCGGATCTCCGAACGGGGCTTCGAGGACGAATCCTCTATGCTGACGGGCGACTTGAACATCGTTCTGGCCGGGTGGGACGTGCAGTTCAGCCGCGAGAACCCTGAGAATTTTCTCTTCAACGTGAAGGACCCCATCGCGACCCTGCGCGACATCACCCAATCCGTCATGCGGGAGATCATGGGGGACCGCGCCAGCATCCCCATCCTTACGGTGGGACGGGCCGAGATTCAAGAGCGGGTCCGCAAGCTGATCCAGGCGCAGGCGGACCAGTTTGGCATGGGAATCAGGATCAACGAGGTGAACCTCATTTTCGTCAGTCCGCCCGACCAGGTGCAGGCCGCCTTCAACGATCTGAACAAGGCCGAGCAGGATGCCGATCGCTTTTTCGAGGAAGCTTCCAAAGAGTACCAGGAAAAGGTGCCCCGCGCGAGGGGCCAGGCCGAACGCATGGTGCTCGAGGCCGAAGGCTTTCTCGAAAGCCGCGTAAACCGGGCTGAGGGCGATGCGGGTCGCTTTCTCGAAATGCTCCGCGCCTACGCCGAAGCACCCGAAGTCACCCGCGAGCGCCTTTATCTCGAAACCATGGAGAAACGCCTTCCCCAACTTGGCGAAATATGGGTGGTGGACGAGGATTTGAAAGGCGTCCTCCCCCTTCTCAACCTCTCCCAGGAGGGTTCCAAATGAATAACAGAATCTCACGCAAAGGCGGTGGCCGCATCGTTCTCGCCGTCATCGTCGCCATCGCCGCAGGGG
The DNA here is from genome assembly GCA_964454915.1 of uncultured Puniceicoccaceae bacterium. GTDB lineage: Bacteria > Verrucomicrobiota > Verrucomicrobiia > Opitutales > Puniceicoccaceae > Puniceicoccus. Next base: position 529 of record CAYVUQ010000213.1, on the reverse strand, counting down.
CCGTCGCATGGACCAGCCTCTACACCGTCAACGAATGGGAACAGGCCGTGATCACCCAGTTCGGGGAGGTCGTTGGCGACCCTGTCACCGAAGCCGGCCTTCACGCCAAATTGCCGTGGCAACAGGTCCACCGCTTTGACCGTCGGCTCCTTCGTTGGGACGGTAGCGAGACGACGACCATCACCCGCGACCGCAAAACGGTCAATGTGGATGTCACGGCCCGATGGAGAATCAGCGACGCCAAACAGTTCCTCGAAGCAATTCGCTCCGCCGACCAGGCCGACACCCGTTTGAACGGGATCATCGCCGGTGCGGTCAAGGACGAGATCGCAAAATACGATCTCTACGAGGTGATCCGCAGCAGCAACCGTATCCTTGATCTTGAGACGGAAGAAATCGGCATCGAGATCGATTCCGAGGAAATGGAGGAGATCACGGTCGCGGAAGTCGCCACGCTCGGATCCGATCTTCCCGCTCTCCGCCAGGCACGCGACGGTGCTTACCTGGCCGGACGCCCTATCGTGATCAA
>CAYVUQ010000212.1:0-3587 GCA_964454915.1 uncultured Puniceicoccaceae bacterium | reverse complement strand
CGTCATCGTCTACCTGCGGCGGGCCACTCTGGCACCGCTTCTCCAGAAAGCCTGAATCCCAACCCAAACAAACCATGAAGAAAAAAAGATTCCTCTCCGGCGGTCTCGCCGCGACCCTCGCCCTTTTCGCGGCGGGATGCTCCATGCCGAATGCCTCGAATCCGACCCTCGCGTTGCATAACGCCAACGTGACCGGAGATTCCGCCGCGCTGGACGTACAACTTTCGAATCCGAGCGACATGGACGTCGAGGTCGATTCCATCGACTGGACGCTGCTCTACGGCCCGCTTCCGGTTGCGGAAGGGATCTGGAAGGGTCCGTTCGTGCTGAAAAGCGGCGAAACCATGGATTTCTCGGAAACGGTCGACTTCGATTCTCCGCCCGTCGATCCCCATGCCGAATCCGTCGAACTCTCCGGCTCACTTCTACTCAAAGCACCCGAAGGCGACAATATGGCTCTGAACGCCGGTTCGTTCGTCTCGAAAGCTCGCGTTGAGAAATCAAGGACCCGCTGAATGCGCCCGAAGACCAAAGCCATCCTCATCGTCCTTTGTGGATTGTTGATCGTCGGCCCTGTCATCGCATGGCTCGCCACTGGATCAAGAGGGTACACCCGCTTCCGCGATGCGGCGGTCGAAGAGACGAACCAGCAGTCCGAGCTCGGCGACCTGTTTGCCGAAGCCGGGGCCAAGAGTCTCGAAGAGGTCGAAAGCGTCAACGCGATCGGGCTGCTCCCGTCCGGACCCGGCATGGCTTCCCTTTCCGTCGCCACCGTTGGCGGAGCGGGAGTCGTCGGGTTGGCTTTGGTCCTCTGGATCGACCGGAGGAAGCGAAAGAAGGCTTCTACCGCAAAATAACTATTCGAATCACAACCAGAAAACATCCTATGAAAAACATCCTTCCCTTGTTCTCCGTTGCCGCCACGAGGGCGATCCTTTCCTCCGCGGTATCCGCCGCACCCGAAACGCCGACGCCTCCCTCCGGCGGCGAGGTTTTCGAAGTCATCGAAGGCCGTGACCGCCAGATATACTTCGAATCCAATGCGCCCCTCGAGGACATCAAGGGCCAAAGCAATGCCGTGAGGGGATTCACCGTGGTCGATGCCGAAGGCAAGGTCATCGGCGGGGAGTGGTGGGTGCCAGTAGCTTCCTTGAAAACGGGAATCGCTCTCCGCGACGAACACCTGCACGGCGGCGACTGGCTCGATGCGGAAAACTTCCCTTACATCAAGGTCCGCTTGGCCGAAGTCGGTTCCTGGAAAGAGGTTGGCTCTTCGGATTCCTTCGCCAAATACGAAGCCGATTTCAAAGGCGAAGTGGAAATCCATGGGCAGACCCAACCCGTCCAAGCGACCGCCACCGTCATTGTTCTCCCGGAAAGCGAACGCACGAAAAAGATCGCCCCCGGGGACCTTATGGCCGTGCAAACCGCTCTCGCCGTCACCTTGTCCGATTTCGGAATCAGCCATCCGGTCATCGGCGAGAAGGTTGCCAACGAAGTCGAAATCGACGTATCCCTCTACCATGCCAACAACTGAAAATTTTCCTAAAGAGTCTGAAGTGAATGACTCTTGCGCCGACGCGGAATCAATCCGCGAGGCGATGGCGGGCGTCCTCCGGCAGGGAATCGACTTGCTTGCATCATTGGACGACAAAGCTTACGTCCGGCGGGTACCGCAGGCCTTTGATTCGACGATCGGCGGACACTATCGACACTGCCTGGAACACTTCGAGCCCCTTGTGGAGGGACTGGCCGCGGTCGTCGATTACGACGCCCGCAAGCGGGATCCGTCGGTTGAAAGCGACCGGGGCACTGCGCTCCGGCGAACGGAGGAACTTCTCTCGGCCTGTCTGAACCTACCCCTCGAGTCGTTGGAGATCCCGATCCGGGTTCGTTACAAAGTTTCCTACGACGCGGCCCACGATCCGCTCGCCGGATCCACCGTCGCCCGGGAAGGCATGTTCGCCGTCTCGCATGCCATCCACCATTTCGCGTTAATCAAAGTGATGGCGGAATCGCTGGAGGTTTCGCTGCCCGACGGATTTGGCATGGCTCCTTCGACGGCGGCCTTTCGGGCGGGGACGCTCCGGGCGAATTCGTCCAAACGCCTTTGACCTTCCCCCTCAATCATGGACGAGTCTCAAAAAGGACCCAATCCAGGCGACGAGCGACCGGACAGATGTCCCAGGCCGACCTTTGCTTCTGTCGGTGCGTCCTCAAGAAATCAAAACCGGAGAAGGCGATGCCGGTTCGCAAGAAAATGACCTCAGCGAAGGAGCCTTTGAAGGCCCAAAATCCTCCATCCACTTTCCAGCCACTTCGTGCATCGAAGAAATACGCCGAAATACCCGAAAATACCACAAAACCCTCTCTCCCAGTATCTTCGGAAAACCGTATTTCGGGGTATTTTCGGCTTTCGCGTGATTTGTAATCATCAGGTCGTCGGTTGTCGCAACGCGGCACTCCGTGGTACGATCCCGACAGGTGGCTCCACCCTACGCTCTTCGAGCTACGGATGGCAAGCCAGGTAAACGCCTCGATTTTAGAGGGCGTGTTCCGAAAGTTGGCTTTCGATTCACAGAAACAACTCGCGTTGTTCCTCTCCGTGATGTCGTTGAGAGGAACCCGGACCCAGGGAGCTTCGATTAACCTCGGAATATCGAGGAGCGTATGGTAGAGGTTGATAGATACGCGTAAAGACAGGAAACCACCAAAGTAATTTGTTCGACATTCTTGGCCATGCAGAGCGGATGGCCAGCCGCAAATTGCCAGAAAGACAGCGTTGCGCGCTGGACGCAGAAAAACGGGCAGAGCTACTACGGCTACAAGAATCACGCGAAGGTCGATGCCGTGAGCCAGTTCGTGGAAGCCTTTACCGTCACCCACACTGCCGTCCACGACTCGCAGGCACTCGACGATCTCGTCTCTGAGGAAGACCGCGGAGTAGGCTTGTGGGCCGACAGTGCCTACACGGGCAGCGCAATTGAAGAGCACCTCAACAACTGTGGCGTTCACAACTTCGCCTGCGAGAAGGGAACCGCTTGGCGCGGACTCACCCGAGAGCAGAAAAAATGGTACCGGATCAAGAGTTCCGTCCGGTCGCGGGTCGAACACGCCTTTGGACGCATCGCCCACTTTGGAGGAGATAGATTCAACCGCATCGGAATCAAAAGGGCACGTTTCGAGATCCGCCTTACCAATCTGACCTACAATCCTACCCGGGAGGCCGTTCCAAGGATTGATACCTGCCTGCTGGAAAGGTCTTTGCGGGAAAAGCACCCCGCCGGATCCCTACCGTCGAATTCATGGGGGTCTCCGAATTGTTCTTGACAAGATTTCAATAAGTAAGAAATATCTTACTTTAAGCTTACTAGATTATCCAGCAAAGGGCAGATGGTTTTGCCGAAGGCGATCCGGGAGATGGCTCGTCTTGATGCCGGTGATGAATTGGAGGTCGGCTATTCAGGGGGGATGATCGTTTTGCGGAAGCCCGAGCCTTTGAATGCGGCCCGGATCAGGCGTTTGCTCAGAGAGGGACGAAAGTTACCGGAGATGACCCCGGAGGATGAGGCGGCTGTTGCCGAAGC
>CAYVUQ010000211.1:1739-3594 GCA_964454915.1 uncultured Puniceicoccaceae bacterium | reverse complement strand
GCGACGAAGATCGCCTGTGGCCTTCCGTCAAAATCCGCGAAGGGGAGTCCCTGCGCGATTTCCACCTCTCCGAAATCGCCGAATGGGTCGGTGAGGCCATCACCAACTTGCTGCTCTCGCGGCGGGAGGAGGAGGAGGAGATTTTTACCGCGCGGAACAAGGAGTTCGTCTCCCTGGTGGTCACCGAGGTCGCCCGGCTTCTGGAAGACCGTTCCCGTGCCGGCATGCCCATGGCTCTCTCCCGGAATGACGTGTCGCTGCTCGTGGAAAAGGCACTCATCGAACACGACGCCCACGATGTCGCCAAGAGTTTCGTCTTTACCCGTATCGTAGGGTCGGGGAGCGGGGGCGACGGTGACGATGCCTCCGCCGATGTCGCCCGACTGCGCTTGATCCGCCGCAACGGACAGGTCGTGCCGTGGAACCCGGACAAGATCGAGATCGCGGTGCGCAAAGCCTTTCTCTCCCTGGAGCTGGACTCCGACCCGGCCGTCGATGTTGCCCGTGGAGTGACCGAGCGCACTCTCGGCCTCGGCAATTCCTTCGTCCACATTGAGGATGTCCAGGATCTGGTGCAGGAGGAATTGATGCGCCAGGGGCACTTCAAGGCCGCCGAGGCCTACATCCTCTACAGAGCCTTCCGCGCCCGCCGACGTGTCGAGGACGCCGATCCCGAGACCGTGGAGGACCGGCAGGACGCCATGATCGTCGTGCGCCGGGAGGACGGAGAATCGTTCTTCTGGGACGGCCTCGACCTGAAAAAGCGGATCGATTTCGCCATGATCGGGCTGGACCTGGGGATGGACGCCGAGCAGATCGAAACCGAGCTGCGCCGCTCCGTCTATCCGGAGATGAAGGAAGCGGACCTTCGCAAGACCATCATCCTCAACGCAAAATCCCTCATCGAAAACGACACCGATTTTGCCCGGTTTGCCGGTCGGATTCTTCTCTCCTACATCTACGAAGAAGTCCTCCAGTGGGACATCGCCAGGGACGGGATCGGTGCGCTCAAGGAGGCCCACGCGAAGGCGTTCCGTCGCTACCTCAAACGCGGGGTGGAACTGGAGCGGCTCAACCCCAAACTCCTGGGATACGATCTGGACGCGCTCGCTGCCGCCCTCGACCCCTCCGCCGATCTCGACTTCGACTACCTTGGCGTGCAGACCCTGTACGACCGCTACCTCATTATCGACAAAAAGGCTCCGCACAAGCCGCGGCTCGAAACTCCCCAGTTTTTCTGGATGCGCGTGGCCATGGGCCTGTTCCTCGGCGAGGAAGGTGCCAGGGAGGACAAGGTCACCGCGCTGTACGGACTCTACAAGAGCCGTCGGTTTTGCTCCTCGACCCCCACGCTCTTCAACTCCGGCACGCTCCACTCGCAGCTGTCCTCGTGCTACCTCTACAAGGTCGATGACAGCATCGAGTCGATCATGACACGGGGCGTCGCCGAAAACGCTTTCCTTTCGAAGTGGGCCGGGGGCCTCGGCGGCAGCTGGACGGCGGTTCGCGGCACGGGCAGCTACATCAAAGGGACCAATGGCGAGAGCCAGGGCGTGATCCCCTTTCTCAAGCTGCACAACGACCAGCTGGTCGCCGTCAATCAGGGTGGCAAGCGTCGTGGCTCCGGTTGCGCGTATCTGGAAACCTGGCACAACGACCTGTTCGACTTTCTCGAACTCCGCAAGAACGTGGGCGACGACCGCCGCCGCACCCACGACATGAACACCGCCAACTGGATTCCGGACCTGTTTATGAAACGGATGGAGGAACGGGGCGATTGGACCTTTTTCCAGAGCAACGAGGTTTCCGACCTGCACGACTTGTACGGCAAGGCATTCGAGGAGCGCTACATCCA
>CAYVUQ010000211.1:0-1729 GCA_964454915.1 uncultured Puniceicoccaceae bacterium | reverse complement strand
CTACATCCACTATGAGCGGATGGCCGAAACCGGAGAGATTCACGGCACGAAAGTCCCCGCGATCGAAGTCTGGAAGCGGATGCTCAAGATGCTCTTCGAGACGGGCCACCCGTGGATCACTTTCAAGGACCCGTGCAACGTGCGCAGCCCTCAGGACCATGCCGGAGTGGTGCACTCCAGCAACCTTTGCACGGAAATCACTCTCAACACCAGTGCCGAAGAAACGGCCGTTTGCAATCTGGGTTCGGTCGTACTCGACACCCATCTCGACGACCAGGGGAATCTCGATCTGGAAAGACTGCGGGAGACGGTGCGCACCGCGGTGCGCGCGCTGGACAACGTGATCGACATCAATTTCTACCCGACCAGCGCGGCGGAGACCTCCAACCGCAGGCACCGGCCCATTGGTCTCGGCGTCATGGGCCTCCAGAACGCCCTCTTCAGGCGGGGCCAGCCCTTCGACTCGCCCGAAGCCATCGAATTCAACGACGAGTTTATGGAGGCGATCGCATTTTTCGCCTACGAGGCTTCGAGCGATCTCGCCGCCGAGCGGGGCACCTATTCGAGTTACCGGGGCTCCAAGTGGGACCGCGGCCTCCTCCCGCAGGACACGCTGGACATGCTCGAAGAGGAGAGGGGACTGCCGATTGAGGTTCCGCGCGGCGGGCGGATGGACTGGACCCCCCTCCGGGCGAAAATCGCAGGCCAGGGGATGCGCAACAGCAACGTGCTGGCCATCGCCCCCACCGCCACCATCTCCAATATCATGGGGACCTCCCCCTGCATCGAGCCGACCTACAAAAACCTCTTCGTCAAGAGCAACCTCTCCGGCGATTTCGTCGTCCTGAACGGGGCGTTGGTCCGCTCGCTCAAGGAGCGTGATCTGTGGAACAAGGAGGTACGGGACCAGCTCAAGTATTTCGATGGCGAGTTGGGTTCGGTGGACGGCATGCCCGACGATCTGATGGACCTGTTCAAGACCGCCTTCGGGATTCCCTACCAGGCCTTCGTCGATGCCGCCGCACGGCGTCAGAAGTGGATCGACCAATCCCAGTCCGTCAACTTGTTCCTGGCATCTCCTGACCTCAAGACCCTCTCCCACATGTACCGTGCTGCTTGGAGAAAGGGCCTGAAGACGACTTACTACCTCCGCTCACTCGGTGCTTCCAATATCGAGAAGGCCACCGTCAGCGTGAAGAAGGAGGTCCGCGGTGTGGCCGGACGCAGGGAGTACACCGAGGCCGAAAAGCAGGCGTGCTCTCTTGACGCCATGATGAACGGCGGCGAGTGCGAAGCCTGCCAGTAAGCGAGAAAAGGCACGAATTACTGGGCTGGTGCCAATTGCCTCCCTCTCGCGCGTTTGGCGAAGAGGGCGCAGGGAATGCCAAGGCGAGCAAAATTCTAAGTTGACTTTATTTTTGCAGCAAAAATCTAAAGTCAACCCATGGAAATCAAGCGTTTTTTAAGGGGTGATCTGGCTGAGAAACTGCGCTATCCCTACGTTCACATTCTGTTCGGGGCCAGGCATCGCACGGCTACGTGGTTTGCCGCTGCCCCCGCCCCGCCAGGCTCAGCGACCAGGTCACCGCCATTCCCTGGCGTCTGTGAATACTCACCCGCGAAAGATTGCCATCGAGCATTGCTCGGCGGCCTTGTTCATCTCCCGGTCGAAGCTGACCAGTTGGAGGTCGTCGAGCAGGCGTTGGAGGCGGTCGCAGAGGAACAAGTG
>CAYVUQ010000210.1:0-3637 GCA_964454915.1 uncultured Puniceicoccaceae bacterium | reverse complement strand
TCCTCTTCGGCAATATGCCACTTTGTCAACATAAAATTAACCTGGTTAAATAAAACTCTAGTTTTCGCTTTCCGAACAAAAAAAGGTTGGTTAGGGGTTTGGGTCTATGGCTATCAAATTTCTTCACACGCGCATCCGGGTCGGGGACCTTGACAGGTCCGTTGATTTCTACTGCAAGACCTGTGGGTTCGAGGTTTTCAAGCGCAACGATAAGTCTCCGGCTGGAAACCAGATTGTTCATCTGCGGCTTCCCGGGAATGAGCACATGTTGGAGCTGACTTATTCGCCGGATTTCAAGGTCGAGTTTCCCGAGGATCTCATGCACACGTGCATCGGTGTTGAGGATATCGTCGCACATTGCGCAATGCTCGAAGATGCCGGGGTCGAGGTTTGGCCTGAGGATTGGCGCGAGAAGTTTACCTCGGGTGGCAATAAGATGGCCTTCATCACCGATCCGGACGGTTACGAGGTTGAAATTCTGGAGCGTTGAAACCTGGAGCGGGAGATATTCCGCCGAGGTGCGACACGGGGTTTCCGCCGTCGCTCGAAGTGCTTTACCCTTTCAGCCCACGGCGGGTGCCCGTTGGGGACGGCGAGATTTCGGTAGTGGACGAGGGGGAGGGGCCGGTCGTTTTGTTCGTCCACGGCAATCCGTCGTGGTCCTTCATGTTTCGAGACCTTATCTTGTCCCTCCGTTCTCGTTTTCGCTGTCTGGCTCCCGATCACCGGGGTTGCGGATTGTCCGACCGGCAGACCAGGTCTCTGCGAATGAGAGACCATTCGGAGAATCTGGGATCGGTCCTCGATTCTCTCGGTGTTGACCGATATCTTCTGGTCGCCCATGACTGGGGAGGGGCAATCGGAGCGCATCGGGCGGGTCTCGAGCCGGATCGCCTGGCGGGTTTGGTCTTTGCGAACACGGCGGCTTTTCCGGTGAGGAGGATGCCTTGGCAGATCCGGTTGGCCCGGATGCCAATCCTTGGAAGACTGCTGGTCGAGAAGATGAACCTTTTCGCAAAGGGTGCCGTGCGGAAAGGAGTCGTTCGGGAAATGTCGCGGGCCGTTGCGGACGGGTTTCATTTTCCGTGGGTGGACCCGCAGGCCAGAAAAACGGTTACGCGATTCGTCAGGGATATCCCGTGGAGCTGCCGGCATCCATCGAGATCTGCTTTGGATGAGGCAGACAGGGGCTTGGTGCGGCTGCGCGCGAAGCCATGCCTGCTGCTTTGGGGAATGCGCGATTTCTGCTTCGATGAAGTCTTTCTCAACGAGTGGATAGGCCGATTCCCGGAGGCGGAGGTTGTCCGCTTTCCGGAGGCGGGCCACTACGTGTTCGAAGACGCGGGAGCAGCCGCGAAAGACCGTATTCTGCGGTTTACGGAGAAAACCTTCGGCGTCGAAGCGTGAGTTCGTTCGGGGTTCTCGATTGGTCGTTCGTCGCGGTGTACTTCGGCGTCGTGCTGCTCGGGGGTTGGCTTTTTGGGCGAAAGACGTCCACCGCCGAAGATTTCTTCTCCGGAGGTCGGCGGGTACCCTGGCCGGCCGTCCTCCTTTCCATTACCGCGACGGAGATCAGTGCGGTGACCTTCCTGGGGGTTCCCGGGGTAGGTTACGCGGGCGATCTGAGCTATCTCCAACTCGGAATCGGATCGCTTGTCGCTCGTTTCGTTGTCGCTTTCCTGTTTTTGGGTGCTTTTTACCAAGTGCGCTGCATTTCCATCTACCAGTTTTTGGGGAAGCGCTTTGGAAGGGGATCCCAGCGAACGGGTGCGGTCTTCTTCTTGATCTCGCGAATCAATGCCTCGGCGATCCGTCTTCTTTTGGCTGCAGTGGGTCTATCCGTTTTCTTTGGCGTTCCGCTTTGGTCGGCGGTTTTGCTGTTCACTGGCATCGCCCTTCTCTACACGGTCGCGGGAGGTATCCGGGCGGTGATCTGGACGGATTGCATTCAAGCGGTGGTTTTCATCGGAGGGGGCGTGGCCGCGTTTTGTTTTTTCGTTTCGGAATTGGGATGGCATTCCTTCTTCGCCGATGCGGCCGGGGCGGGGAAACTGGTTGTTTTCCATTGGGCTCCCGCGGAGGGCGGCAACTGGCTTTCCGACTGGAATCTGTTCCCCCTGGCGTTCCTGAACGGTCTGGTCATGACCACGGCGGCGTTGGGTTGTGACCAGGACTTGACGCAGAGGATGCTCACCTGCCGTTCCGCTGGTCGTGCCAGGTGGAGTGTGGTCCTGAGCGGATTTATGGGGATACCGGTGGCTGCCGTGTTCCTGCTGGCTGGAACGGCACTCTACTTCTGGGTCCGTGCGGAGGGAATAGAGGTGCCCGACGGTGTGGGGGCGAATCATGTGTTCGCCTGGTTCATTGCCGATGCGGCACCGGCGGGTCTTCGAACCCTCCTGTTGGTGGGTATTCTGGCCACAGCGATGTCGAGTCTGGACTCTGCGTTGAACGCGCTCAGTTCGTCCGTGGTCTTTGATCTCTCGGGTGGAAAAAGGCAAAATGTTCGCGTTTCACGCACGGGCATCGTTGTCTTCGGGGTCCTCCTTGCGGGAATCGCTCTTTTACTGGTGGACTACCGGGAGAGTTTCGTCCTGTTGGGCTTCAAAATCGTCGGTGTGACCTACGGTTCCCTTCTCGGTGTGTTTCTTCTCGGATTGCTCACTCGCGCACCATGGGGAAGCGACCGAGGCAACCTTCTCGCCATGACAGTGGGTGCTGTTGTTTCGGCCGCGCTGCTCCTCGCTTCCGAGAAGGAGTGGATTGCTCTCGGATGGACCTGGATTCCAATTCTCAACGCGGTTTTGACTTTTTCCCTGGCCTGCTGCTTCCGTTCCGGGGGTGAAGTTCAGGACTATGAAGACGGACACAACGAATGAAACGGTGGTGATCCTCGGCTGCGGCTACCTCGGCACTGAGGTGGCAAGACGGTGGCTGGCACGGGGTGCCCGCGTATGGGGGATTTCGCGGAACCGGGGGACCTTGGGATCGATCCACCACGAGTGCTTCCATCCCGTGGTCGCGGACGTCGATTCGGACGACTGGCACGAAGCGGTTCCCGGCAAGGTCGAATGGATTTTGAACTGCGTGAGTTCTGCGGGAGGGGGTGTCGAAGGATACAGAAAATCCTATGTTGGCGGGAATCTCTCGCTCGTGCGATGGCTGGAGAAGTTCTCGGCCCGCCGGGTCGTGTACACAAGTTCGACCGCGGTCTATCCATTTTCGGACGGCAGGGAGGTTTACGAGGAGGACGCGGGCGGTGAGCTTTCCGAAAGCGGAGCCATCGTGTTGGAATCGGAGGAGATTCTCCGAAACGAGCGGACAGCGGACTGCGTCTCCATTCTTCGACCCTCCGGCATCTACGGGCCGGGTCGGCATCATCTGCTCGACGCCCTTCGGTCGGGCAACACCGTCTTCCCGGGTAAGGGCGGCATCTACCTGAACCTGATCCACCGGGACGATTTGGCGGCGGCCGTGGATTGCGTTCTGCTGTCCAACGACGGCGCGGGCCGCACGTTTAACGTGAGCGACGGCGCACCGGCATCCAGGGAGGAAGTCGTGGGCTGGCTGGCTGCCCTGGTAGGATCAGCTGCTCCTTCCTTCGATCCGGCTGTAACCGGGCGCCGGATGCGTATCA
>CAYVUQ010000209.1:0-3641 GCA_964454915.1 uncultured Puniceicoccaceae bacterium | reverse complement strand
AGAGGGGCGGATGCGGGCTCCGGGATAAGGGCGTTGATGTCGGCTGCGTATTCAGCCAGATTCACGGCTAGAGTCGTGTTCCCGAAAACGGCAGTGTCCTGGCTTCGGTTGGCACCGGGTTGTCCGCTAAACGTATCGACCGCGACAATGAGACCAGCCAAACGCCAACCGCCTCCGTATTCAACAAACATCCCACTGCCCGAGTCGTTGGTGACGGCCTGGGCCTCATAGGTTGTGTTGGAACCGCTACCGACCTCACTAAAATCAGTCTCAAGAGCGTCCATCGAGTAGGTGTTTCCGGAAAACTTGTAGGAAATTGGCCCGATTCCCGAAATCTTGTTCGTGCCCCAACGAACGGCTTTGCTGTCGGTCGTTTCGTAGCCCTGCCGGATCGAATCACTTCCTGCGAAGTCACTGGTCTGCCACGTCCATGGATCGGTGTCCTCATCGACGTACCACGTGGTTGGCGAAGCCAGTGGCGTTCTTCCGGCACCGATCATGACGGTGTCAGATTCCAGCGGCGGAGTGGCTGTCGCGATGGGAATGCCAGGAAGGTCGGGAAGGCCGGAAGGGCTCGGTGCAATTTTGAATAAACGTAGGTCCGTGTTCTGGACCTGATGGGAGTTGACGTTGTCCCAGGAGTAGGTCTGCCCGCCCACCGTGAAAGACCCCTCGCCCACATGATCGGCCGTCAAGACCCAGCCGGCTCCCAAATACACCCCGGTCGATCCTTTGACTTGTCCGACGTGGTCGAAGCCCGGGTCAGTCGGCTCGGTACCCGTACCCGTCGGAGCACTGGTGTTTCCGGTAGGATTATCAACATTGACGATTCCCCAAGCCGGAGAGGAGGCAAGGAGGGAAAAGACAAAGAGGAGAGCGGGGCGCATGGCAACAGTGGTAAAAAGTAGCGTATGGGTATTTTTGGGGTTGGCAAGAGCTGTCTGGCAGAAGTCGGCCTTCGACCCACTGCGAGCCAGATGAAAGGCCCTGGGCCTTCGACCGATCAACCAGCTCAGGGCTTAGAGCACGCTACTTCGACAAGCTGAATACAGTCCCTGGCTCGCTTCGCTGGAGGGCTCCAGGCGATAGTGGTCCTTGATCGCCTGACCTCTGCGGTCCTTTTTTCGTGCCGTTTACGCCCGCTACGCTACCGCCCTTGGACGCGCCCGGGGGGTGTCCGGCGAAGCGGTCGATGAGAGCGACCGGGTGTTGTGCCTGGGTGGAAAAACCCAGAATGACTATGGTCAAGCAGGCTGGATGAAAATGTTCAAGTAAATGTCGACCAGATGGCTCAAGTTCGGCATGGAGGATGGACAGGATGAATCGGATGTTGGGAAGGCCGATCTTGCCTCCCGGTGTAGACGCGACTTCTTCGCGTCTCTACAAGAAGGTAGTGTAGACGCTACTTCTTCGCGTCTCTACGGAGGAAGGCTCGGAGTTATGGGTCAGGTCGCTTGCAGGATATTCGGGGAGGTTCCGGTTTCTTCGAGGGAATCCAGGTTCTCGATGGTGACGCGGGAGATGTTTTGGAGGGCTTCGCGGGTGAAGAAGGCCTGGTGGCTGGTGACGAGGACGTTCGGGAAGGAGGTGAGGCGCATGAGGCGGTCGTCCTGAATGATCTGGTCGGAAACGTCCTCGAAGAAGATGCCCTCCTCCTCCTCGTATACGTCGAGGCCGAGGGTGCCGATGACGCCGGACTTGATTCCCTGGATCGCCGCATCGGCATCAATCAGCTGTCCCCGGCTGGTATTGACGATCATGATGCCCGGTTTCATCTCCCCGAGACTGTCCGCGTTGATGAGATGATGGGTCTCCGGGGTGAGGGGACAATGGAGACTGACGATATCTGAACGGCGGAGCAGCTCTCCGATTTCCAGATATTCCGCAAACTCCGCCACCTCGTCGCTCGGGTAGGGATCGTGGGCCAGAATCCGACAGCCGAACCCGTTCATGATGCGCCCGAAGATCGCCCCGATTTTTCCGGTGCCGATAACGCCCACCGTCTTGCCGTGAAGGTCGAAACCTTCGAGGCCGTCGATGGAAAAATCGTGCTCCCGGATACGGGCGTAGGCGCGGTGGAATTTCCGGTTCAGGTTCAGCACCAGGCCCACGGCAAACTCGGCGACGGCAAACGGCGAGTAGGCCGGCACGCGGGCGACCGCGATGCCGTGCCGTTCGGCAGCGTTCAGGTCGACGTTGTTGAAACCGGCACAGCGGAGGACGACGAAGCGGCAGCCCATTTCGGAGAGAAGCTCGAGGACCTCGTCCGTTACCTCGTCGTGGACGAAAGCACAGACAGCCTCCGAATCCTTGGCGAACGGAGCCGTCTCGATCCTCAGGCGGTCTTCCACGAAAACAAGTTCATGGCGATTGGCTTCATTGGCCTTCTGAAGATGATGGCGATCGTATTTTTTTGTCGAGAAAACGGTTACACGCATGGGTTGAGAGGTAAGGGGAAGAGGCGAAAAGGCAAAGGAAGGAATCGATCTTCACCGTTCCCCGCTTTCGAAGGGGTCGTCTTCGATCTCGACCCCCATGTTTCGCAAAAGTTCGATCCGCTCTTGCATCCGACGGATTTCGGCCCGGCAGAGGACCAACTGTTTTCCTACCCGATCCCGGGCGGCCAGGGACCGTTGGAAGAAGACGGCGTTTCGCTTGCGCAGTTCGGCATCTCTGGTCCGGGCAACTTGTTGCTGCAGGCGCCATGTTTGATCTTGCAGACGCTTCCATTCCCGTTCGAGCAGACGCTCTTTTTTGCGGGCCTCCCGAACTTCGAGAACGAGTTTTTCCCTTGGACCCGCGGCGAGGTATTTCTCCAGAAAATCGAGCTGCCCGGGGGTGACTCCGTCGGCAACCAGCAGGCCGGATCCCGAATAGACGGCCTCAAGCCGGTCCAGCGTGCGGGGGGCGAGGCTCGAAAAGGGATAGAGGTAAAGACGATCCTGATCGGTGGGGCGAAAGCATAACCAAGAAGCGCGGGAATGCACCCGGATGATGGAGAGCACCTCGGCCTCCAGAACGATTCCCTGTGTGTTTTCGATCTCGAGGATGACCGACTCCTCCTTCTCCGACCGGGTCTGTTGGGAAAAGACGAGGCTGGACGAGGAGAGAAAGGGAAGCAGTAAAAAGGCCCAACGCATGAGTGAACGGTAGAGGAGGCAGGGCCTTTTCATTTGGCGGACGGTCACCCCATGAAAGTCCCTTTGAGATGCAAAATAAATATATATGTCTTTGCTTGCCGTCAACGTAGTTCAATTCGGACCTTCGGGATCTCTTATGGAGACCGAGTCTATCTGGCACAGGCGCGCGTGTTGGGACACCTTTCCGGGTGGGGATGGAGTTTGAAGGGTGAAGTTTGAAAGTCCGAAGGGCGCGACAGCTTGACCTGAAGATAAACAAATGTTCATCTATTGGCATGATTACAGTATTTTTCCCCAATTGGTCCGATGCGCTGAAGGAGGCGGATTTGCCCGAGAAGACGCGTAAGTCGTTTGAGATCAGCATCAAATGGTATCTTGGGTTCCTTGCGAGGAAGGGCGTGCCCGCATCCGTGGAATCGGCGCGAGAATTTATACCTACGATCAGTGTGTGGAAACTACGATGATTTATCTCCATGTGATGGAGGATCAGACGCTGGATTG
>CAYVUQ010000208.1:0-3653 GCA_964454915.1 uncultured Puniceicoccaceae bacterium | reverse complement strand
GTGCATCCCTCCGCACGGCCCCTCTGCCCGAGCCGCGCGAGGCGAAGGGCGACTTGCCTTCCATCCTGAACCACGCCCTGTCCTTCGACCCTGAACGCAGGGCACTGGAACAGATGGTGGACCAGCGCCATTACGACCTTCTCCTCGCCCGCGACACCACCCGCCCCGATCTCGATCTTGTTCTGTCCGGCGACTATCTGGGCCGGGAGGACGAACTCGGTGAATCCTACCGCCGGGCTCTCGACCGGGACGGATACCGCTGGGCGGCGGGAGTGGAGCTTTCCTTCCCCTGGGGTTTCGCCGCAGCCCGGGCCCGTTCAAGGCAGGCAGACCTCCGACTCCGCCAGGCAGAGGTTCTACTGGAAGAATCCGAGGCACGGATCCGCAGAGATGTCAGGGGAGCCTGGCGTCAATTGGAGAGCGGACTGGCCCAACTCGAATCCGCCCGCGCCACCGTTCAACTCCGGGTAGAGGTCCTGCAGGCCGAAGAAGCGCGTCGCGAGCGCGGTCTCTCCGACCTGAGCGACGTCCTCGAAGCCGCCCGGCAACTCGACGACGCCAGGCTCCGCGAGGTGGACGCCATTCTCGAAACAGTCCGCGCCCAAACCACCCTTTCCGGCCTTGACGGAAGCATCTTCATCCGAAACGGCTACACACTGGAAACCCTCACAGGCCGCGTGGACCCAGGTGCCGAGGCCACCGGGAACAAGAACGAATCATGAAAAAGGCTATTATCTTCTTTTTCGTTTTGGCCGCCTTGGGCGGGATCGGCTGGCTGGCCTGGTTCCTCCTGAGCGATTCGAACGACTCCGAAAAGGACGAAGCCGAACCAGTCGTCGAAGTCGAAGTGCGCACCATTGAGGAAAACATCGAAGCCAACGGCATTGTTGAACCGCGTGTGGCCACCGAAATCCGCTCCGAAATCAGCGGCCGCATCGAAGGAATTCTGGTCGAAGAGGGCGACACCGTGGAAAAGGGTGATCCGCTCATCGAACTGGACCGGAACACCTTGCGCAACGAGTTGACCGAAGCGGAAAGAAACCTGCAAGCCTACCGTCTGCGGATGGAGCAGGCAGAACGAAACTTCCGCCGTCTGGCCGCGTTGAGCGAACAGGAGTTTGCCCGCGAGAGCGAATTGGAGGATGCCGAAACGGCCTTCGAACTGGCCCGGCTTGAACTGGAGGTGCGTGAGACGCGCGTGGAGACAGCCCGTGACAACCTCGACAAAGCCACAATCCTGGCACCGCAAGCCGGGGTGGTCTCCGAACTGGCGGTTAACGAGGGGCAGGTGATCGTGGGTGCTACTTCCGTAAACGAGGGCACGCTCCTCATGAAAGTGAGCGACATGAGCGAACTGGTCGTAAGGGCCTCCATCAACGAGGTCGATGTCAACCGGCTGAAGGAGGCCGGACAAGTCATCCTCGAGTTCGATTCGATCCCCGACCTGGAGATCGAGGGGTCGATCACCGAAATCTCAAGGTTCGGACAATCGGAGGACGGACGACGGGTGTTTCCGGTGGAGGTTGCATTTGGTGCGGTTGACGAACGGCTCCGGGTGGGAATCAGCGCGGACATGACTTTCCCCGTCGCCTTGGCGGAGGAGGTTCCCGCAGTGCTGGTCTCGGCGGTCTTCGATATCGACGGAACACCTTCCATTGTCATGGTGGATGCCGAAGGCAACAAGACCTTCCGCGAGGTGGAGACGGGTCTTTCCGACAACCAATATGTTCAGATCGTCTCCGGAGCGAAACCGGGTGAACGCATCTCACTGACCAGACCAACCGGCATGCAGCGTTTCACGCGGAATCCGGGTGGCGGAAGCGGACCGCATTGATGATGAAGCCGCCGCCTCCCGAGGGTGGAGCATTGCTCCGGCTCGAAGATGTCCGCAAGGAGTACCGTATGGGCGAAAGCCTGGTGCATGCGCTCGACGGAGTGAACCTGAGTGTGCGACGCGGCGACTATTCGGCCATCCTCGGTCCTTCGGGTTCCGGCAAGAGCACGTTGATGCACATCATCGGATTCATGGACCAACCCACCTCGGGGGAGATTTTCCTGGACGGCAACCCGGTGAGCGATCTGAGCGCGAATGAGCAGGCGGGACTACGGGCAACGGAAATCGGCTTTGTCTTCCAATCGTTCAATCTCCTCTCGCGCCTGACCGTTCTCGAAAACGTACTCTTGCCGGTGGGCTACGCACGACGCAAACCCTCGGAATACAAGAACCGTGCCGTATCCACCCTCGAAAGGGTGGGTCTGGGCCACCGCTCCACCCACCGTCCATCGCAGCTGTCAGGAGGAGAACGCCAACGGGTCGCCATCGCACGTGCGCTCGTCAATCATCCGAAAATCCTCCTGGCCGACGAGCCGACCGGCAATCTCGACAGCCATAACGCCTCGAACATTCTTGGCCTTTTCGATGAACTGGCCGATGAGGGGAACACCATCCTGCTCGTCACCCACGACGAGTCCATTGCCCGCCACACCCGAAAAATCATCCGGGTACTCGACGGGCGGGTCACCGAGGAGGAGCGTCGGCGATGATTTTCGGTTCCATCCTGCAGCAGGGTGCGAGGGAAATCTGGAACCACAAGTTCCGTAGCCTCCTCTCGATGACCGGCATCATTCTCGGCGTCGCCTCCCTGGTTGCCATGATCGGCGTGGTCGAGGGGATGATCAAGAATTTCACCGTGTTCTTCGAAGAGACCGGCGGCATTGAGAAAGTGAGCATCCGCAAGTCCGATCCTCCGGAAGACCAGCGCCACAGAGCTTTTCTCTCTCCGGGACTGACGTTGGACGACGTGGAAACCATACGGAGTGCGGTCCCCCTTGCCGAGTACGTCAGTCCGGAAACCGGCACACGCTGGTTCGGCGTCGGACGGGGGGCCAACTGGACTGGCATGAGGCTCACCGGAGTCACGCCGGGGATGCAGTATATTGAAAAGCACTCCCTCCGCGCGGGTCGTTTCATTGGTGATCTGGACAATACAAAAGCGGCCATGGTTACGGTCATCGGATCGGTGGTCGCGAACCGGGTTTACGAACCCTGGGAAAACCCTGTCGGCACCACGATTCTCGCGGGAGGAAAGTCTTTCACCGTCATCGGAGTTCTCGACGAATACGTTTTCAACCAGGGAGGCCGCAACGCCCTCCGCTGGAAGAACTATGCCATGTTCATCCCGGCCCGCACTCTCGCCCAGCGGTTCGAGGGGAGCGACGCGGTGGACGAGATATTGGTGAAGGTCTCCGACTACCGCGATCTGGACGATCTGGTGCCCCAACTGCACAACACTCTTCTCCAGGCCCACAGCGGGATCGAGGATTTCGAGATTCGCACCCGGGAGGACCAACTGCAGGAGTACAAGAAACTGGAAAGGTCCTTCACTTTCTCCCTGGGGGGCGTCGCGGCTATTTCACTCCTGGTCGGAGGGATCGGCATCATGAACGTCATGCTCGCCGTCGTCTCCGAACGGATACGCGAAATCGGGGTCCGCAAAGCCGTCGGTGCCCGCTCGGCAGACATTTTTCTCCAGTTCCTGATCGAATCGACTTTGATCAGTGTCATCGGCGGCCTTCTCGGCGTCGGGTTGAGCATTGGTTTCCTGCAATTGCTCTCGGGAATCGTCCCCGGCGGCGAGGGCATCCCCCTCCTC
>CAYVUQ010000207.1:2215-3669 GCA_964454915.1 uncultured Puniceicoccaceae bacterium | reverse complement strand
GACTTTTCAAGAAAGTCATGCAAATGCCCCCCCGCGACTACCGTATGCCGTGAACTCCTGACTCCAGGAAATCTGGAAATCTGGAGTCCATTGCTATTACTGCAAACTTTTTGCGTTAATAAATTGACGGCGCGGAGATTCTCTTCATGAGTCTTCCCTATGTTCTTCGGACCCATTTCGCGTCTCGTCCTCGTGCTTTTGACAGCTGTCCTTCCCACGCTTCTGCCGGCGTGGGAGGTTGCGAGCCTGCACCCGCTCCTCGGGGACATGGCCCGGCGAATCGGCGGCGACCGGATCACCGTAATCGATCTGATCGGTCCGGGCGACAATCCGCACGAGTTCGATCCGAATCCACGCACCTTGGCCAGCGCCTCCCGCGCACGTCTCATCCTCGCCTCCGGCAAGGGCCTGGAATCGGCCTACATTGAGAAGCTGGAAGACTCCCTGCGACCGGAGCAGGAGATTGTGGATCTCGGACATGGTGTCCACTCGCTGGTCGCCGCGGACGGAAATCCGGCCCCCTGCTGCGCCCACCACCGTCACACCGGAATCATCGACCCGCACTGGTGGCACGATCCGAACAATATGCGTAGGGCAGCCCGACACCTGGCCAGGGCCATGGGCGAGGTTGACGCGGAGAATGCTGAGTATTACGCCGAAAACGCAGATATCTACCGGGAGGAACTGGCCGCCCTCGACGACTGGATCGCCAACCGCATCGCGGAAATCCCCCCGGAACGTCGGCTTCTCGCCACCTCCCATCTGGCCTTCGGGTATCTGTGCGAACGCTACGGCTTTACCGCAATCGGTATCCAGGGGGTCAACCGCGAGGACAGCCCGTCACCCCGCACCCTGGGCGGAATCGTGGATTACCTCAGGACCGAAAATGTTCCGGTTGTCTTTCCGGAGGTGGGTGCCAACCCGAAAGCCCTCGCTACCATAGCGGCCGAAGCGGGGATCGATATCGGAGCACCGTTGTACGCCGACGGGAGCGGGCTCGCCGAAGGGATGGGCTACCCGGAAATGATGCGGAGCAACATCGATGCCATCATCGCAGGCCTTGCCCGGTGAATCGCTTTCGCCACTGGTGCCTGGAAACAGACATTCCCTTGAAGCCGAAGAGTGCCGGCTCGGCTTTCAATCCACATCCACGAACAGCCGCCGCCACTGATTCCGCCATTTCCCGTCCTCCAGAGGATCGGTTTGCACGATCAACACCCTGGGGCCGCCCTCGCCCTCACGGAGCAGTCCGGGAAGATCGTCCGAAGCCACGGACCTCGCCGGGATTCCGTGTGCTGCGCACAGCACTCCCAAATCCACCTTATGGGGGGTAAGGAAACACTCTTCGAAAACCGGTTCTCCGGCGATGGGAAGGTGTCCGAAGATTCGCCCTCCCCCATTCGCCAGCACGACAAAGGTGAGTTCCGTACCCACTTCGGCAACCACCCGCAATC
>CAYVUQ010000207.1:1010-2205 GCA_964454915.1 uncultured Puniceicoccaceae bacterium | reverse complement strand
GTCGTGGAGAAAGGCCAGGTCCCCCACCACTGCCACGGTCGGCGTTCCATCGGCTGCGAGACCGGCGGCCGTGGAAACGATCCCGTCGATCCCGCTGGCACCCCGGTTCGAAAACACCCGCGGACCGGGTGAGCGTGCCGTGAACCAGAAACGTTCGGCGTCCCGCACCGGCAGGCTGTTGGAGAAAAAAACCCGGCAACCGGAAGACACGCTCTCGGCCACCCGCAGATGCGCCCGTCCCTCGAAATCTGCAGAGACACTTTCGAACCAGGATTGCACCCTGGCCACCGCAGCCCGTTCGCGCTCCATCCACGCACCGCGGAAGTCGTCCAACGGAAAACCTCCGGGCAAATCCGCCAGTGAACCGGGATTGCCGGGAATCCAGACTGCCCCGCTCCGTGACGGATCGAGGCAAGCGGGATCATCCGACCACTGCCAGCGGGGACCGTCGAACCGGTTCAGAAACTCGCGCAATGGTTTCGCCGTGGGCAATGGCCCGACCTGCAGGACCGCACGGGGCCGGAGGCCGGAAACCTTCCCGGTGACATCCGCCGCGAGCAGACCTTCGTATTGCGTAACGACACGTTCCCCGGCACCGGTCGAGTGTCGGCCCGGATTGGTGACGTCGCAAAACACCGGCCAGGCAAGAAAATCGGCGAGACGGAACAAGCCGTCCGCCCACCCCGACGGATCGACCGGATTGGCCGGACCGGCCACGATCCATCCCGGACCGGCATCCCGCAGCGAAGTCCAGTCGAACGCGGACCGCGCAACGCAAACCCCGTTCGGTGTTGGCTCGTTCGATTCAGCCGGGATGGTGCCAGGCACGGCCCCTGGCGGAGCACCCGGCAAAAAGGGTTCGCGGAAGGGCAGATTGACATGGACGGGGCCCGGTACCGGTGCGGTGGCAGCCAGGACAGCCTGCCGTGCGAGCCCGGATAGAAAGTTCTCCCCAGCCCTGCCCGGCGGGGGACAGGCGTCGGTCTCCCAACGCACGAACTTCCCGAAAAGCCCGACCTGGTCGATGGTCTGTCCCGCACCGCAGTCACGCAGCTCCGCCGGACGGTCTGCGGTCAGGACAATTAACGGCACCCGCCGGTGCCAGGCCTCGACCAGAGCGGGAAGGTAGTTGGCACCCGCCGTCCCCGACGTGCAGACCAATGCCACAGGCCGGTGCGTGCCATCTGCTTGTCCC
>CAYVUQ010000207.1:267-1000 GCA_964454915.1 uncultured Puniceicoccaceae bacterium | reverse complement strand
CCTCGTCGCTTGCGGCCAGAGCCAGAACCAGGGGAGTCGAACGCGATCCGGGACTGACCACGAAGTCACGAACCCCCGCCGCCAGCAATCCATCGATGAATGCCCTCCCATACCGGGCACTCTCACACCCCCGGGCTTCTCCGACCTCCTGCGTGTCATCGTACACAAATCCGAAGATGATGGATTCAGCATAAACGACAAGTGCGGAAGTATCCGAACCCTCTTCTCCCCACAATCACCCGCCCGGACGAAGTGAAGGCCCTTCGACGCACGGGCCCCAGCCGGCCAAACTTACATGTTTCAAGTGACGATCGTCACTTGAAACATGTAAGTTTGGGGTCGTGATCGTCTGCGTTGCCTGTTCTTGCTTGCCTGGGGCGGGTCTGTGGGGGTAAACCCCGACGGATGAGTGATCTTCCCAGACCTGATGGTCGAAACAACAACGAGTTGCGCCCGGTCTCCTTCGAAGACGGGATCGCACCGCACGCCACCGGCTCCGTGCTGGTTTCTTTCGGAAACACGCGGGTGATCTGCGCAGCGACTCTGGAAAAGAAAGTTCCACGATGGATGCAGGCGCAGGGCGTTTCCGGGGGTTGGGCGTCGGCGGAGTATTCGATGCTCCCCTACTCCACCCACGACCGCAAGCAACGCGACATCAGCCGGGGCAAGCAGGACGGACGCGGCGTCGAAATCCAGCGCCTGATCGGCCGGGCACTGCGGGCGGTGCTCGATC
>CAYVUQ010000207.1:0-257 GCA_964454915.1 uncultured Puniceicoccaceae bacterium | reverse complement strand
CTGCAGAAACTACCCGGACACACTCTCTGGATCGACTGCGATGTGCTCCAGGCCGATGGCGGCACCCGCACGGCGTCGATTACCGGTGCGTATGTGGCGGCAGAAAAAGCGGTGCGCCGTCTCATGGCCGACGGCGTTCTCAGCGAGAATCCGTTCCGCGACTCCATCGCAGCGGTCAGTGCGGGGATTTTCTACGACACCGAGGTGTTGGACCTGAACTACGCGGAGGACTCGGCGGCGTCGGTGGACTTCAACGT
>CAYVUQ010000206.1:0-3677 GCA_964454915.1 uncultured Puniceicoccaceae bacterium | reverse complement strand
GTCGGCGTCCGATCCGCTCGCGGTCAAAACCCGGAGAGGCCAGGGCGAACAGCCCCATTTCAACGACCCGCCGGGAATTGATCCGCGCCAGACGGCGGAGTTCGCGCAAAGGAGTGCCCGGATGCACATGCGCAAGGTTGGACATCACGATCCGACGCTTTCCCGGGAGACGGAAAAGGACTTCGCCGAAAACTAAGCACAGCAGCCGGAGCCCCGCTTCGGGAAGAGCCCGCGCGAGAAGAGAAAGGGATTGAACCAGAAAAATCACCGCAGACCACGCTATCCCCGCGACGAAACGGGACAATCCTTTTGATCGAGGATGGACCCCTGCACCCGCCCTTCCCAGACCACGGGACAGGAATGTCCCGTCTCCGGAGAGCGCACCCTGCAAGTACTCGGAATGCTGCTTGAATCGCTATCGCTATCGGGATCGGGATCGAAATCGAAAAACTTTTAATGGTTAATAAACAGGGGGTTAAAGATTCGATACCGATTTCGATAGCGATAGCGATTTCGATGAAGAGCACCTTAAAGACGAACCCTGCAAGTACTCGGGAGATTCTATCTCCCGATTCCACGGGACAGGAATGTCCCGTTTCCGGAGGGCGGACATTCCTGTCCGCCGCAAACGCTCCCGCCCTAAGAGAATGTAGCATCCGCCGTAGGGCGGATGACATCCGTCTGCAATGCACTCTCGCTCGACACCGCCGGGTCCGGGGGCTAGGGATACTGGCCATGAAGAAAACGGTTCATCCAACGTGAGGATTCTTGTCGTCAAGCCCTCCTCCTTTGGCGACATCGTCCACGCCCTTTTGGTGGTGGACCGGATTCGCTCGCAGCTGGAGACCGCACGGGTCGATTGGGTTGCCCGGGACACTTTCGCCCCGCTGGTCGAGGCCTCCGGTCTGGCCAACCGGATATTCGTTTTCAAGCGCAGTCCGGGCGGACTCCTGCGTCTGTTGCGCTGCCTGCGGCGGGAGACCTTCGATGTGGTTCTGGATATGCAGGGACTCGCCCGCAGCGGCTTGATGACGTTTGCCGCACGGGCCAAGGTCAAGATCGGGCGTTCCGACGCGAGGGAAGGGGCGGGTTTTTTCACCAGGGTTCGCGCACCGCTGCCCCAGTCCCCTCCGCCTCACCACGCAGTGGAGATCCTGCGGCAATTCCAGCACCCTTTGGGGTTGTACGACCTCGATCCGCAGACCCTTTCATTCCCGGATGCACCTCCCTTGCCTAAGTCTCCGCCGTCGGGCGGGATTCTGCTCTTCCCCGAAAGTCGGCGCGAGGAGAAGGAATGGCCCGGCTTCGCTGATCTGGTGACCGCCCTGCGCAAGCGGTTCCCCGGGCACTCCGTCGCCTTGTGCGGCACCGGAAAAGGACCCGCTCCACTGCCCGATTCGCCCGACGGAGGATTCCTGGACTTGCGGGGGAGGGTCCCCCTCGGCTCTCTTCCCCATCTGGTGGGCGAATCTGCGGTGGTGGTCGCCAACGACAGTGGCCCGGTCCATCTGGCCGCGGCCATGGGCAGACCGGTGGTCGCGGTGTACGGCCCGACCGATCCGGTGCGGTTCGGCCCTTACCCTCCCGCAGACCCCGCGAACAGAGTATTGCGCGCCCCCCAGGGCGACCTGGACCGCCTGGGCGTGGACCAGGTCGCCGCCGCCGTCTCCGAAGCACTCGCCCCCAGGTAGGGCCGGAGTTCAACTCCGCGCCGCTCGCTGGCCCGGGAGGGAGCCTTCAAGCCTGAACGGTTCGGGCACCGCAACTGTTCAAGCTTGCCGCGACGACCTGCCGGGGGCAGATTCGCCGAATCATGCCGCGCAGTTTGATTCTGACCCATGACCGGGAAACGTTCGAGGTCGCCGAGACGGAGATCGATGCGATCCCCGCTCTCAGGGAACAGAGGGGCGAGTGGGTGGTCGTGTTCTCCGACGACGAGGTCGGGACCGGTTCGTTTCCGTCCGACTCGTTTCGGGTCTTTCACCGCAAGGGCGACGGACGAGGTCTCGCTGCGGTATTGCTGGGGTGTGACAGGTGTGCGGTCATTCCGGTCGAATACTCATCGCCCCGTCGCCTTTTACAGGGTATCCGCCCCCTGCTGGAAGCGGCCCGTCGGGCCGGGGAGCGCAACGCCTACATCCTTCTGGTGGACGGTGCCGTTTTCAAACGGGCCTGCCGCACGGCAGTGTGCGCCGACGGTGGTTCGGACCCGCCGCCTGTTTCCCCGCCGCCCATGATTGCGAGCGGCAACCGGGAAGAGGCGTTGCTTGCCGATCTCGGGGCGGTTCCCGGAGAGCATCCCCTGCGGGAGCGCATGGTCGGTTGTTCGCTCAAGATGGAACTGGTGCGGAGGCTGGTTTTGAAAGCAGCCGAGTCGGACGTGCCGGTGCTGGTCGTCGGAGAAAGCGGAACCGGCAAGGAGGAAATCGCCCGCCAGATCCATTTTGCCCGGAAGGGCGGTGGCGCGGCTCTGGTTGCGGTTAATTGCGCGGCCATCCCGGAGAAGTTGCTCGAATCGGAGTTGTTCGGCACGGCAAAGGGGGCGTTCACCAGTGCCGTCCCCCGGGTCGGCCTTTGGGAGAAGGCGAACGGGGGCACATTGTTTCTCGATGAGGTCGGCGATCTTTCACCAGTCCACCAGGCGAAGATTCTCCGCGCGTTGCAGGAAAAGGTCATCTTCCGCGTAGGCGGACGGGAGGCCATCCCGGTTTCGGCGCGGATCGTAGCGGCCACGCACCGCGATCTTTTTAAAGCCGCGGAAGAGGGCGGTTTCCGCGAGGACCTCCTCTATCGGCTGCACGGCATGTTGATCGCCACTCCGGACTTCGATGGCCAGCCGGAGGACATCGCACCAATCGCCCGGCACCTGTGGCGGAGGATCGCGGGCGGTCGCGGTGGGGGAATGTCCGATGCGGCAGTCGGTGTCCTGCACGAGTTCCGTTGGCCGGGAAACGTGAGGCAGCTCCGTGCTGCACTCGCCGCCTACGCCACGTTCTACGGTCCGGGGACGGTCGATCCGCGCCGCCTCCGCCTGTTGATCGAGACCCAGTTCGGCATGGCCGTGCGTCCGGCGGACAACGGTGCGAAGAATTGCGGGGAGAACGAGTCCAGGCGTGTGCTGGAGAAGCTGCGTCATCTCGAGAAACTGGCCGTGTGCCTGTCGCAGACGGGCCTGTTGCTCGGTCGTTCGACCGAAGAAGTTGCCCCGGCCCGCACAAATGTCGGTCTCATGGACGCCCGCGAAGGATTGGCCCGTCTCCTGCAGGCACCGCTGTTGTTCCACCGGAACGATCTCTTCGAGGACACTCTGCGCCTCCACCAGGCCCTGGGACCACTCATCGGAAAGCAGAGCGGCACCGGAGCTTCACTGCTCCCTCTGGCGGAATCCCTTCTGGAGCGGGTCTTCGAGGCGGAAAAGCAACTCCGAAACCCACGGGACAGGAATGTCCCGTCTCCGGAAACGGGACATTCCTGTCCCGTGTGAGCCCCTGTGTGCCCGTCGATGGGACGATGAGCACCTCATATTGGAATGGAGCATGAGGAGGGTCTCCAGAGCGGTTTTGAGGTGTTCGTGTCGGCATTTTACTTGTCCCTGATCAATCTCGGACATACCGTCTCCCCACGTGCCACAACTCCCCGGTGACATCCTTAACCTTCAGAAGCGACTTGCGGCGGCC
>CAYVUQ010000205.1:0-3685 GCA_964454915.1 uncultured Puniceicoccaceae bacterium | reverse complement strand
CGTGCCACCTGTGTGCTCTTCGGCGACGGTGCGGGCGCGGCGGTTGTCTCGCGCGAAGAAGGCGTCGGCGGGGGCGATCTTCTCGGTGTGCGCCTCGGTGCCGACGGCAAGAGTGCTCCGCTCATCCACATGCCCGGCGGCGGCTCAAGGGTTCCCGCCTCGGCGGACTCCGTCTCGGCCCGCCAGCACTTTTTGAAGATGAACGGTCGGGAGGTTTTCAAACTGGCCGTCCGGGCCATGGTCAAGGGTGCCCACGACATCCTCGACGAATGCGGAGTCCCGATCGGGGAGGTGGGCTGCGTCATCCCCCACCAGGCCAACATCCGCATCATCGAAAGCGTCGCCAATCACCTCAAACTTCCCCTGGACCTGTTCCCCAACAACGTCCAGTCCTACGGCAACACCTCGGCGGCTTCGGTCCCCCTCGCGCTCGACGAAGCCATCCGCTCCGGTCGTATCTCGGATGGCGAGTACGTCCTCATGATCGCATTCGGCGCGGGGTTGACGTGGGGCTCCACCCTGATGCAATGGCATCCACCCAAATCATGAAAGCCGTCCTGCCCATCTTCCTCGCCTGTCTTCTCCTCCCAACCGTCTCGCACGGTTTTCTCGACTGGTTCCGCAGCGACGAAGATGTCGATTACACGGTCCCCACGGAGGCCGAATTGGCGGAAGCGGACCAGCTCTACGGCCAGGCCCTCGACCAACTGGAAAACGACCGCTCGAAATCGGCACTCCATTCCCTGCGCAAGATTCTTCTCGACCATTCGAATACTCCGTTCGCCGCCGATGCGCTTTTCCTCTCCGGGGAAATCGAGATGAAGCAGGGCGACTTCAACGCCGCCTTCAAACATTTCCAGAAGATCGTCAACCGCTATCCCGGCTACGAACGCTTCGACGCCGTGATCGCCAACCAGTTCGAAATCGCCTCCCGCTTCATGAATTCGGACGGCGGACTCTTTTCGTGGGGAAGCGGACCGGAAAAGGCGATCGAGTACTTCGAGGTGGTCATCAAAAACTCCCCTTACAGCGATTACGCCCCCCTGGCCCTGATGAACATCGCGCTGATTTCGCAGAAGAGGGAAGACGCCGAGATGGCCATCGACGCCCTCGACCGCCTGATCACCCTCTATCCGCAAAGCCTTCTGACCCCCGACGCCTACTTCGCCATGGCCCAGATTTTCGCGAGCCTGATCCAGGGGCCCCAGTACGATCAAGGCTCCACGCTCGAAGCGATCAACTACTACCAGGATTTCCTCATCCTCTTCCCCCGCAGCCAATATGTCCCGGAAGCTGAAAAAGGCCTGAGCCGGGTCAACGAAATTTACGCCCAGAGCAAACTGCTGATCGCCGAGTTCTACTACGTCAACCGCCACAATGAGGAGGCCGCCGAGGTGTTCTACAACGAGACGATCACCGTCGCGCCGCAAACCGAGGCCGCCGACATCGCCCGCAAGAGACTCCAGCGCATCGATAAGGGGCTCTCTCCGCCGACCTTCAAGATCAAGCCGAAGTCCGAGGATATCCCATCCCAGGTCCGTGAGTTCTTCAACGAACGCTGGCGGGAACGCACCCTCGAGGACTCAGCCGATACTTCCATCCTCCGCGACGGCACCTGAGGCGGGTACGGACCCGGTCGCCATGGTTTTCCGCTCCACCCTCTTCTGTCTCGGTGCCGCCCTTCTCGCCCTGCTGACTGCCTGTGTCGGCTATGAACCGGGCGTGTCGCCCGGCACCACGACACCCAAGCGCATCTTCCTGCTGCCGCTTCAGAACGAAGCCTACATCTCCGGAATCGCCCCCCTTTTTCAGAAAGAACTCCGGCGGATCGCTCTGCTGAATCAAAACCTGATCGTCGTGGATTCGCCAGCGGAAGCCGATTTCGAAGTCTATGTCCGGCTCGCCGACTACCGTGAGAAGCCGGTTGCCTTCCTTCCCCGGGACAGCGGGCAGGCAGTCTCCTCCCGTATCTCCCTCGGAGCGTTCCTGACCGTGACCGCCACCGCAGACGGAGAACCTCTTGTGGAGGACGGATACCTGTCGGCCCAAAGTGCGGTTTACTCGGATCCACCGACGGCTTTTCCGAATCCGGTTGACCAGTCCAAACCAGTCCTGGCCCGCAACCTGGCGGCAAAGGTGGTTTTGGCCATTGAATTGGCCGGACCGTAAACGGACAATGTCCCCGGAGGAAATTTTTCGGAAAATCGAACCGGAGAATTTGCGACACGGAAAAAAACGATATGAATCCTCCTGAACACATCTTTTTGTCATGCCACTCTTTCTGATTCTCATCATTCCCACCATTCTTCTCGGCCTATGGGCTCAGCACCGCGTGGGTTCCACCTACCGCCGGTTCTCCCAGGTGTCCTCACGGGGACGCATCACCGGGGCGGAAGCGGCGAATTACGTCATGCGCCAGGCCGGAATCAATGACGTGGAAATCCGCGCCATCCAGGGACACCTCACGGACCACTACGATCCCAACAACAAGCGCCTTTGCCTGAGCGAGGAGAATTTCCGGGGGACGAGCCTCGCCGCTCTCGGCGTGGCCGCCCACGAAGCGGGCCATGCGATCCAGCACAAGGTCGGCTACTCGATGTTGAAGACGCGCATGGCACTCATTCCCGCCACCAGCTTCGCTTCGCAGATTCTTCCCTTCGCGATTTTCGGTGGCTTCCTGTTCCCCGCGACCGGTCTGATCCTCCTGGGTGTGCTCGCCTATGCCATCCTGACCGTTTTCCAGTTGATCACCCTGCCGGTGGAGTTCGACGCCAGCAAGCGTGCAGTGGCGCAACTCGACGGACTTGGCATCGTGGACCGTGACGAGCTTCCGGGGGTCAAGAGCACCCTGAACGCCGCCGCCTGGACCTATGTGGCCGCTTTCGTCAGTTCGCTGGCCTGGCTCCTCTACTTCATTCTGGCCTCCCGCCGCTGAGGGCCCCGGGAAACCACCAAAAACCATCGCAGAGCCTGATCCACCGGGATCGGCATCCCGGGCTCCTGGAGGAGCTTACCCGGCGAACCCGCTGGCGGGCCACGTGGGACGGGAGACTACCCTTCGAAATAGGTGTAGCCG
This sequence comes from uncultured Puniceicoccaceae bacterium, assembly GCA_964454915.1. Classification (GTDB taxonomy): domain Bacteria; phylum Verrucomicrobiota; class Verrucomicrobiia; order Opitutales; family Puniceicoccaceae; genus Puniceicoccus. The sequence continues at coordinate 609 of CAYVUQ010000205.1, read as the reverse complement.
CGCAGGCTGTCTTCAAACGCGCGCACGATGGTCTTGCGCTCATCGGGATTCATCCGCCCCTCGCGGACCGCTTTTTCCACCGCCGACCGAAAACGCGCGGAGACCTGCTTGGGATCGTATTCCACATTGGAGAGCACATCGGCGATGCTGTCGCCCTCGATCTCGCGTTCGACCACGAAGTCCCCCTCCTCGCCGACCCGTATGCTCACGACATGAGTATCGCCGAGGAGGTTGTGGAGATCGCCCAGGGTCTCCTGATACGCACCGACCAGGAACACCCCGAGGATGTAGGGTTCACCCGGACGGGTCTCATGCACGGCCAGGGTCCTGCGCACGCGACCGGATTCGGTGAACCGGTCCATCTTGCCGTCGCAGTCACAGGTGATGTCGGAGAGCACCGCCCGGCGCACAGGCTCCTCGTCGAGCCGTTCGATCGGCAGCACGGGAAAGACCTGGTCAATGGCCCAGGCGTCGGGCAACGACTGGAACAAACTGAAATTGCCGTAGTAGATGTCGGCCAGGAACGACTCGAGGCCAAGGAGTGACTCCGGAGGCTCTTCCATCCCCGAGCACATTTTCCATATCCGCGAGAGGTTGTCCCAGAAAATC
>CAYVUQ010000204.1:0-3702 GCA_964454915.1 uncultured Puniceicoccaceae bacterium | reverse complement strand
ACAACCTTCAGGTCGATATGGCCCTGGCCATGGCCGATCCAGAGACCGCAGAGGCGAATCTCGTGCGGGCCTTGTCCAGTCAGTTCGCCGATGGCTCGGTGCCGCACGGGTTCCGACCGCTCAACAGGCTGAAGTATTCCGACAAGCCGGCCTGGATTCTCCAGGTGCTGCCATCGCTGGTGAAGGAGTCCGGGAATTTCGATCTTCTCGATGTGCAGGTACCGTTCTTCGAGTCCGGTGGAGAAGAAGGTACGGTGCTCGAACACGCCCTGCGTGCGCTCCGCTATCTGGCCGAAGACACCGGCAAGCACGGCCTGTGCCGCCAGCACCATGCCGATTGGAACGACGGCCTCGAAGCCACCGAAGAGGCCGGTGAGCGCGAGAGCGTTTTCGTCACCATGCAGCTCTGTCTCGGAGCGAGGGAGATGGTCGATCTCGCCGGACACGTGGGCAGAGACGATGTTGCGGATGAAGCCCGGCAGGTTTATGATACCTTCAAGAAACGCCTCAACGAAGAGGCGTGGGACGGCGAATGGTACCAGCGCACCATCTGCGAGGACGGCTACCGAATCGGGAGCAAGGAGGCCGAGTTCGGGCAGATCTATCTCAATCCGCAGAGCTGGGCCGTTCTTTCCGGAGTGGCCGACGACGAGCGCGCCCGGGCCATCATGGCCAAGGTGGACGAGATGCTGGAGGATGACATCGGCTACCGTATCTGCAAACCTCCGTACGCGCGTTTCGATCCGAGGGTGGGGCGGATGTCGCAGACCACCCCGGGCTCCAACGAAAACGGCGGCTGCTACAACCACGCGGCCGGATTCAAAGGTGTGGCCGACTGTCTTCTGGGACGCTCCGAGCAGGCCTGGAGGACCTTCTGCAAGGTCACCCCGGACAATCCGGATAATCCCGTCAGCGAGTCCGGCGCGGAGCCCTTCAGCTATGTCAACAGCTACTCCAGCGTGCCCGAAATTTACGGCCAGAAGGGGTATGCGTGGCGCACGGGCACCAGCGGTTGGTTCTGCCAATTGCTGATCGAGTACATCCTCGGAGCGCGTCGAAGTTACGACGGTCTCATCGTGGACCCCTGTCTGCCCGCCGCCCTGTCGGAGGTCAGGCTCACCCGCACCTTCCGCGGCGGTCGCTACCTGATCTCGATTTTCAACCGACCTGAAGGAGGCAAAGGTCCCGCTTCGATTCTGATGGACGGCGAGGAGATCACCAGCGGCACTCTGCCGTTCGTACCCGCGGGCACCGAAGCCCATGTGGATGTGACGCTATGACGGAAATCGAATCCGACTCCGTCCGACTTGGCTTCATCCCCGGCCTGGCAACCGAGGCCCTGTTGGCCGACTTCCCGGGTGTATTGCAAACGCTGCGGAAGGCGGGATATTCGGCCATCGAGCTTGTGACGAATGTCGAGGGGGTGACTGGTATGGACGCTGCCGGGACCAGGCGGGTACTGGACGACCTCGGCTTCGCATGTTCCAGCTTCTTCGCCGTAGGACGCGATTTCGGGGAGAATACCTCGGAAACCATTGATACGGCCCTCGCGCTCGACGCTTCGCATATCGTGTGGGGTTGGGCCTCGCCCGAGAATGAGCACCTGATGAAGGAGACGCTTCCGCAGATGAAAGAGGCGGCAGCCGCCGTGCGGGAGGCCGGTTTGACCCTGGTTTACCACAATCACGCCCACGAGTTTCTCAATGAGCGCGACGGTCAGTGCTCCTATCACTGGTTGATGGATCAGTTCACTCCCGAGGAGATTGCGATCGAGCTGGACGTGGGGTGGGTCGCCTACGGTCGTCATGACAATGTGGAGACGATTCGCCGTTACGCCGGAAGGGTTCCGATTCTGCACCTGCGTGACATCGCCGATCCCGCCGAACACGGGGCGTTCGTGGAAGTCGGCGACGGTGTCCTCGACCTCGCTTCGATTCTGGAGGCCGGTGCCAGGATCGGCGGTGCGCGGTGGGCCATTGTCGAGCACACCAAGCCCCTGCAAATGGAGCCGGTTGCGGGACTTCTGCGCGCCGCCAGGAATCTCCGGGAAACCGGTTGGATTGCCGACTGATACCGAATTTGTGAAGGGCCAAACTTTCCTTTGACCCTGCCTGGCTCGGGGGCCACCTTTGACGCCATGAGATACCGCGTATTCGGGAAAACCGGCTGGGATGTTTCGGAAATCGGCTTCGGTGCCTGGGCGATCGGAGGAAGCTGGGGACCGCAGGATGATGGACCAGTGGCGACGCGCCTTCTGGTATGGAGGGAAGTAGTCAAGAGCGGGTGAGTCGCAGCCTCGACAGCACCACCATCAACACAATACCCGCCACGATCAGTGGCAGGGAATAGAATTGGCCCCGCGAGAGTCCTGCGATCAGAGGCGCGTCGGGCTCCCGGAAGAACTCCGTGGCAAACCGGATCAGCCCGTACCCGATCAGGAACTCGGCACTCAGGCGACCCGTGCCGAGCTCGGGGTTCTTCCAAAATCGCCACTGCAACCAGGCCAGCAGAAGAAGGCCCTCGCCGAAAGCCTGATAGAGCTGCGAGGGGTGACGCGGTTCGGGCAGGCCGGTGGCCGGGTTCGGCGGGCTCTCCGGAAAGATCACGCCCCAGGGCACCCGCGTTGTGGTGCCCCACAGTTCCCCGTTTACAAAGTTCGCGAGTCGCCCGAAGAGCAGGCCCACCGGAGCAGTCGTCGCCAGCAGATCAGTCAGTCGCAGAAAGCGGACTCTCTTTTTGTGCGCGAACAACAACGCCGCAACAACCACGCCGATCATTCCGCCGTGGCTGGCCATGCCGCCCTTCCATATCTCGAAAAGCAGAACGGGGTCGGCCACAAAGTTCGCCCAGTCGTAGAGGATCACATAGCCGATCCGCCCGCCTGCGATCACCCCGAGCAGCAGGTACGTGAGAAGGTCGAGCTCCTCCCCCGGTCGAAGGGGAGACCGACCCTTGTGCCGGTAAAGAATCAGAAGCGCGATGCCCGCCGCGAACCCCAGAAGATAGGCCACGCCGTAGAAGCGGATGCCCTCCAGTGGCCATCCCTCCGGAAAACGGACGAGAAAAGGGCTGAGATCGTGTGTCCAGTAGGCGAGGGTCATGGGCGTAGCAAAACTCTGTGCGCCTTTGCGGCCTGCGGGTCAAGAGGGTTTCCCGTCGAAACCCGTCGAAACCTGATCCTGCCCGAGTGCGGATTCGGTTTGCGGAAGGGTCTCAATCGGGTTTCAATCAGTCCTTTTTCATGCAGCAGAAACCCAAAAGTCTTTTCGAAAAGGTCTGGGACGCCCACGAGGTTGGCAAACTCTCCGACGGGCGTTCGCAGCTCTTCATCGGTACGCACCTGATCCACGAGGTCACCAGTCCGCAGGCCTTCGGGATGCTCCGCGATCTGGGGCTCCCCGTCCGCTATCCGAAACGGACTTTCGCGACCGTTGACCATATCGTGCCTACCGACGAGTCGCAGGAGCCGTACTCGGACGAATTGGCCGACGCCATGATCAAGGAATTGCGCAAGAACTGCGAGGAGAACGGGATCACCTTCTTCGACGTCCATTCCGGCAAACAGGGGATCGTCCATATCATCGGGCCGGAGCAGGGGATCACCCAGCCTGGTTCCACCATCGCTTGCGGCGACTCCCACACTTCGACCCATGGGGCCTTTGGTGCCATCGCCTTCGGGATCGGCACCAGCCAGGTGCGCGA
>CAYVUQ010000203.1:0-3736 GCA_964454915.1 uncultured Puniceicoccaceae bacterium | reverse complement strand
GCAGCAGGCACTGAAGCAGACGCTTGAATACGGCTATGCGCACCACATCCAGCGATTGATGGTCACCGGGCTGTTCGCGCTGCTTTTGGGCGTGAATCCGCGAAAAGTGCATGAATGGTACCTTGCGGTCTATGTCGATGCCGTGGAATGGGTCGAGCTTCCGAACACCCTTGGCATGTCGCAGTACGCCGACGGTGGAGTGATGGGTTCCAAGCCGTATGCCGCGACCGGCAAGTACATCGACCGGATGAGCAACTACTGTTCGAAATGCCGTTTCGATCCGTCCAGGGCCACCGGGAGCGATGCCTGTCCCTTCACTACTTTGTATTGGGATTTTCTCGACAGAAACCGGAAGAAGCTGGGAGGGAACCGCCGCATGGGTTTTCAGATGAAAAACGTCTCCCGGAAACCGGCGGGCGAGATGAAGGAGATACGGGCGGCGGCCCGGAGCATCCGCGAACGCGGCGGGCATACGGGTTGAGGGGAGAAGCCGCTCCGGGGCAGGGTTGTGGTTTTGCGGGTTGGGTGTATGAGACTAATCATAAATCGCGTTGATCGCGGGGGCGTATCTCTCGTGAATGACGTGGCGTTTCAGTTTGAACGTCTTGGTGATCTCGTTGCCGACCGCCAGGGGGCGGTCGAGCAGGTGAAACCGGCGGACGCATTCGAAGGGCTTGAAGCCGTTGGCCTCGCAGACCGCTTCGCGGACGGCGGCGGCGATGCGCTTGCGCACCTCGGGGTGCGTGGCGCACCCCTCGTGGTCCTCGACGGGGAGTCCGGAGCGGCGGAAGTCTTCGCAGGAAGGTACGATCAGTGCCGCCAGGAATTTGCGGTCTTGCCCGACAACCACGCACTGTTCGATCCAGCGGGACTCGACCAGACGATTCTCGATCGGGACGGGTTCGACGTTTTCGCCGTTGGAAAGCACGATGGTCTCCTTGCTCCGGCCAAGGATTTTCAGGCAGTCGTTGAAAGTCATCATCCCGAGATCGCCGGTGCGGAACCAGCCCTCGGCGGAGAGGACTTTGGCTGTTGCTTCCGGGTCGCGGTAGTAGCCCTTCATGACCTGCGGGCCGCGGACGACGATCTCGCCGCGTTTGCCGCGGCCTCCTCCGGGGTCGGTGGAGTCCGGGTACAGAATGGTTCCGGTTTCCGGTTCGATGATCCGCACCTCGGTTTGCGGCCATAGGGGGCCGACGGTTCCGAGGACAAGATTCTCGAAGCGGCGGACGGCCACAACCGGGCAAGTTTCGGTCAGCCCGTAGCCCTCGCAGACCGGGATACCGATGTCGTTGAAAAAGCGGTCCACCTCGGGCGGGAGGGCACCTCCACCGGAAATCGTGCCCCGCAGCGCACCTCCGCAGGCCCGTTGGAGTTTGGAGATCACGACCGGTTGCAAGGCAGATGCGAGCGGTCGGGCCGCCCAGCCGCGAAGAACCTTGCGCACCGTGGTGAGAGAGCGCGGGCGACCGTGGAGGTCCTCGACCATGCCAGCCCGGGCTTCGCGGCCTTGGCGGACGGCCCTGGCACTGCCGAGGGCTGCTGCGAAAATCGCTCGCTGGAGCGAGGAATTGCCCTCTACCCGCCTGCGGATGGCGGTGTGCAGGCTTTCCCAAAGCCGGGGCGCGGAGGCGAGCATGGTGGGGCGGATATCGCGCAGGTCGTCACGGATCGTTTTCAGCCCTGTGAACCAGGTCGAGCAACCCCGGCTGATTGCGATGGTTTCGAAAACTCTTTCGTATATGTGCCAGACAGGCAGAACGGAGAGGAAGCGCTCATTGGGGCCGAAATCGAAGGGGAGGTTGCGCACCTGCGACATCATGTTGCCGTGTGTGAGCTGCACTCCCTTCGGTGTCCCGGTGGTGCCGGACGTGTAGATTAAAGTAAAAAGATCGCCGGGCCCGACCTCGTCGATCCGTTCTTCCACTGCGTGGCGACCATTTTTTCCCAGTGCACGGCCCTCCGCCTGCAGATCGTCGAGGCGATTCGACGAGTCGTCTTCGGAAGTTCCTGCGGTGAATACCTGTTCGACTCCCGGGCAATCGTCGGCGATCCGGGACCAAAGTTCCTCCATCCGGCGATTCCCCAGAATGACGTGCCGGAGGCCCGAATGGGTGATAATGTGCCGCATTTCGGCGGCGGTGATATCGGTCCCCCTTGGGACATCGACGCCGCCGGCCATCTGTATCCCGAAATTGGCGCGGAGCCAGTCCAGTCCCGAGTCGGCGAACAATCCGACGAAGGCACCCATCGGGAGGCCCCGCTGGATCAGGGCTGCCGCGATCTCGTAGCCCGACCGGGTAAGATCGGCCGGGGAAAACCGCACCCACGCTCCATCCCTCCGCTCGGAAAAGCCTCCGCGGTCGCCGAACGAATGCCCTGCTTCCCGGTAGAGGGCCGCAACGGTCGGCATGGAGTTGGTCTCGGGCAGGGAAATTGGGGGGGACATGGTGGTGGAGAAGAAGGCGGAATTGGCACTGCAGGCGAGGCAAACCGGAGCTTATAAGAAGAATCTATCAAACGTATTAAGAGCGTAAAAGACGAAAACCACAAATTTTTTCGCTGGAATCGGGAGATCGGGGGGCGAATTCGACTGTTGAATCCGCGGGCGGTGCGGGATTGCCTTTCGGCATCCATGAAGAAGTTCTACGTCACCACCGCCATCGACTATGCCAACGGTCTGCCCCATCTCGGCCACGCTTACGAGAAGGTGCTCACCGATGTGATCGCGCGAAGCCGGCGGCTGATGGGGCGGGACGTGTATTTCCTGACGGGCATGGACGAGCACGGGCAGAAGGTGCAGCAATCGGCGCGACGGGAGGGGGTCGAGCCGATCGAATTCACCGACCGGATCGCCGGCCATTTCCGGAATCTTTGCCGGGATTTGGAGATTTCGAACGACGACTTTATCCGCACGACAGAGGACCGTCACAGCGGGGTGGTCCGGGAACTTCTGCAGAAGCTCTACGACCAGGGCGAAATCTACCAGGCGGAATACACGGGTTTCTACAGTACGCGGGCGGAGCAGTTCGTTCTTGAAAAAGACAAGGTGGACGGTGTCTGGCCGGAAGAGTTTGGGGAGGTTCAGGAAATCACCGAGACGAACTACTATTTCCGGCAGAGCCGCTATCAGGAATGGCTGATCGGGTATCTCAAGGCGAATCCCGACTTCATTTTCCCGGCTTACCGCATGAAGCAGGTTCTTGAGTTTCTCAAGGAGCCGCTTAACGACCTTTGCATCTCGCGGCCTGTTGAGCGTCTGAGCTGGGGCATCCCGCTTCCGTTCGACGAGAACTTTGTGACCTACGTGTGGTTCGACGCCCTGGTGAACTACATCTCGGCGGTCGGATTCGGCACGAAGTCCTTCGAAGACCTGTGGCCGGCTGACTACCATGTGATCGGGAAGGATATCCTTCTGCCTCCGCACTCGGTGTACTGGCCGATCATGCTGCGTGCCTGCGGTCTGCCGCTGCCCAAACATCTGCTGGTGCACGGATGGTGGACCTTGTCCGGTTCCAAAATGTCGAAGAGTGCCGGGGCGGTGGTCGATCCTCTGGAGATGGTCGGTCGGTTCGGCGCGGACGCCTTCCGGTATTTCGTCATGCGGGAGATGACGGTTGGACAGGACAGCGATTTTTCCGAGGAGCTTTTTCTGAACCGTTACAACAACGAACTGGGCAACGATCTCGGGAACCTGCTGAGCCGCCTTCTCAACATGGCCGGGCGCTATACAGGT
>CAYVUQ010000202.1:0-3745 GCA_964454915.1 uncultured Puniceicoccaceae bacterium | reverse complement strand
CCTGTTCCCGCCTCCGAACCAAATAGAATCAGAGGAAGGTTCTCTGGCAATTTTAACATACGTCGGGCCAGTCTTTGATCCACCGGATGAAAAACCTCCGTATCAATCGGATTCGGAAGAACCTTTATCGGCAATTCTCCCCACACCGTACTCCGTGCTGCGCGGTCTGCCATCCATTGACTCGGTGCCACGGCCAGAGGCACAATCTCCCGGTAGATATCCCCTTTTCTCCGGCGAAGGCGTGTATCCCATCTCATCGATAAGGAGCCAGGTTTGGTCGAGTCCGTCGGATAGTGGCGTAAACCGGAAAACGGCCACTCATCATGAAACGTCCATACAATCGGACGTTTCTTCCCCAGTTTTCGAATCAACCCTAACGGAACAAAACCTCCCTGAATCCAGTGAAGATGGAGAATATCCGGATTCCAGTGATCTACTGCGCCTGTATCCCGGCGCGGCAACCAGGAGGCAGAGGTCATCATATCTCGGAACGCACCGACAAATCCCAGAGGGACCCGATCCAACCAGGGACGGGCCAAAGACCAGAATTTGCGGATACCTCGTCCCGGCCCAAAGACACCCGGATCCGACGAGACCTTGTTTTGAACCCACATGGCAGACCCGACACCGGATTCACAAAGCCCACGGTGCAAGCGGTAGGCCGCGATCGACGCTCCGTTGATCCGATCAAAGGTGCTGAGGTGAAGAATCTTCATGAGGGTTTTGGGAAAATGGGAATCCTGTTTTGTAGCATTGCTCGTGAGAGCGATGATCGCGGTTTCACAAGGTTATCCGCCTCACCCGGACTTCGCGCCAGGCTTCGGCGGGCAGGCTGGCGGATGCTACGAACGGCGGGTTCTCCGTGGAGTCATTCTTCTCACCAGCGCTCGACCCGCCAATCCGACCGGAACCCTCCCGAGTCCTCCTCCGGCAATGAAAAGCTGCCGGTATGTGACAGATGGTCGGTTTCGCATGATATGATAATACCTTTGGCGATGAAGGCGTGCCCGCAAAGCGGACGAATCAAGTATTCCGGCAGACTCATTCGCCCGGAGAATCTTGCCCAACCACTCATCCACACGGATCATTTCGACTGCGGGCTGAGGGAGATTGTCGAAACTCACTGCATGGTGAATCTCCATTTCCTCGGAAGAAGGATTCATGCGCAATCGCCGAAGAGCCCTCTCTCGAATCTTCCTCCCCCCCTCTTTTTGCTGGCGCACGTACGCGGACACTTTTACTTCCGGATCATCCCGGTAGCGCAGGAGCCGGTCTGTAAGATTGGCGGTCTGCAGACAAACGACCGCCCGCTCCCAAAGATCATAGTCCTCGGCCGTAGGGGTCTCCTCGTAGGAAAGATTCTCCCGCTCGAATACTTCCTTCCTCCACATCACGGTCGGATGGAGAAAGCTGCAATTAAACAAGAGATTCGCCCGGATCAACTCGTGGCTCGTCGGGACGACGAAGGCCGGTCGGCCCGTTTCGGCGGAAATCGCGTTGGTCCCCAAAAGAGCGATCTTCGGATGCGCCCGCAGGAAGTCCACTTGCCGCCGCAATCGGTCCGGGAGAGCCTCGTCGTCCGCGTCCATGCGTGCGATCCATTCACCCTTCGCTTCTGTTATCCCGCGATTCAAAGTCCTCGCCACGCCAAGGTTTCGCCCATTCGGGAAAACACGGATTCGCTCGTCCCTGAAAGACCTTGCGACTTCGACAGATGAATCCGTTGATCCGTCGTCCAAAACAAGTAACTCCCACTCTTTGAAAGTCTGCCCGCAGATGCTTTCAATCGCCGCCCTCAGATACTTTTCCCCGTTGTAAACGGGAAGGAGAATGGAAACGTTCGGCATTTTGATTTCAAGAAGTGGCGGACTCACTCATCGGTTTCACAACAGATGCTACGAAGAACCCGCTTCGCGGACCGACTCACGACCCACAACATCACTCATCGGTTTCACAACCGATGCTACGAAGAATCTCCCGATGGGCTTCAATCCACCTGCCAGAGTCGAACCGTTCCTCCGCACACTTACGGGCATGCCTGGACCAGTCCTCGTATCTCTCTCGAATGCGAAGAATGGCATCCGCAAATCTATCGGGGGCCGCCGGCTTTTCCTGGTCGAAATTTTCCTCCGAGGGAATCCCTATCCCTGCATTCTGCGCAACCATCTCGGAAAGCCCCCCACTGGCCGCATAGACCACCGGCAATCCGCAGGCCAATGCCTCCGCGACGAGCCGGGGGCAGGGATCCATGACCTTTGTGTGCAAAAGGACGTCTGCCTCCCCCAACAACGCCGGTGCCTCGCTTTGCAGGTAGCGGCCCCGAAACTCCACCCGGTTCGCAATTCCCAGCGCATCCGCCCACTCTGCCGCTTCCGCGCGAGCCCGTTCTTCCGAATCGCTCCAGTTGTAGGCCCCGGCGATGATCATCGCAAACTGCTCGTCCAAATGCACCAACGCTTCCAAGGCAGTTCGCACGCGATAGGCAAACTGGTGGGAACCGGCCAGAAGGATATAAAACGGTCTCCCAGGATGTAGCATCCGGCGTGAGACCGATGATGGTGCCAGCGAAGACACCTCCGTCTCCGCCGCAACAACATCATCCCCTTCACACCCGATGCTACAATCCTTCGGTCGAAACACAGCCAGATCCACCGGATTGAGCAATATCCGTGAGATTTCGGGCTCTACGACCTTCAACCACTCCAAAGCACACCTTCGACAAAATTCGGACTGGAACACCACCGCATCGGCCCGCCGGAACACCCAGGCAGCCCGCTCGTTCTCCTCTTCCCACGCCTCCGGCCTCCATGCTGGATAGGCCACGCCATTCTGATTCAAAACAATCTTTGCACCAAAAAAACGCGCCACCCGAACCTGCCAACGAACGGTCCAGGGGTAGCAACTGCTGATCAAATACAGCGCGTTCGCCCGCCAACGGCAGTTGGGAAAAACCTCCGAGAGGTCCTGAAGTTTTACGATGCCTCCCGAGGCGGGTTCGTTCCGACCGGGCATCCGCTCGTATCCATAGAATACGCGTGGCGACGCAGACGGGCATAGCCGACCCAATGCAAAGCGCAGCGGACACTTGACGAGGATTTCGAATGGCCGCACCAGCCATCTTTTGATCGAAGACTTCAATTTTGATGAGGTCGCGAACACTCAACGCTCAACTTTAAACACCCAAAATTTGATGCTTGTAGCATCCCGTCGTGAGACGGATGAGGTAGCAATCACCAAATAATTTTCACCGGATAACTTTCGAATTCCGGATCGTGGCTCACGAGAGGAACTTTGAGTCGCCGCGCAGTGCTCTCATTCCATACCGAACCACTCGGCCACCTCACGATTCGTCTCGTTGCTGTCCCAGTCTGCCGACAAGCGCACTTTTCCTGCATCTATCCCCAACGGTCGCTCCGTCCTACTGCCCGAGGACTGCTCCAATGGGCGTAGTTCGGCAAACGGCACATCTCGATCACCAAAGCCACTTGCAATTTCATAAATTTTCGTGCATTTTTCATGCATGGCGACAAAAACTATTTCCTTGGAGATTGATGCTTACGAAAGGTTAAAAAGCCGAAAGCGACAGGGCGAATCCTTCTCTGCGGTGGTGCGGCGGGCGGAGTTTCCCGACGCCCCGAGCACCGGGCGCAGCAGTTACGAATTTTTGCGGACTACCTCCGCGCGGGTTCCCGAGAAAGATCTTCGTTCCATTGAAGAAGCCGAACGCACCGATCCTCCTCCCAGT
>CAYVUQ010000201.1:0-3773 GCA_964454915.1 uncultured Puniceicoccaceae bacterium | reverse complement strand
CGGTCCGTCAACGAGGGCTTTTCCGGTGGCGAGAAGAAACGTTGTGAAATCCTCCAGATGTCCATGCTCGAACCCACCTACTGCGTGATGGACGAAACCGACAGCGGGCTGGACATCGACGCGCTGAAGGTCGTCGCCAACGGCGTCAACCTGATGCGGGGACCGGAACGCGGCATCCTCGTCATCACCCACTACCAACGCCTCCTCGACTACATCGTCCCGGACCGCGTCCACGTCATGTACGACGGCCGGATCGTCCGCAGCGGCGACAAGGACCTCGCGGTCGAGCTGGAAAGCCGGGGCTACGACTGGGTCCGCGAGGAGCTCGCCGCAGCGGGGTGACCGGCCCGCTCGCCATCCTTTTGAATCCAACAGGGAGACAACCATGAGTCAGACACAAGCCATCGACATCGACCGCGAAAAGGGGAACTTCCGCTACGACGTCAACTACAAGTACGACGCCGGCACCGGCCTCAGCGAGCAGACCATCGATTACATATCCGGGGCCAAGGGCGAGGAGCAATGGATCAACGAATTCCGCAAGAAGGCACTCAAGGTTTTCAACCGCCTTCCCATGCCCACCCACTGGGCGAGCAAGGACCTTGAGAACATCGTTTTCGACAAGATCCGCTACTACCTCTCCCAGGGGCAGATGCCCAGCCGCTCCTGGGACGAGGTGCCCGACGAGGTGAAGCAAACTTTCGAACGCCTGGGCATCCCCGAGCAGGAGCGTAAATTCCTGGCCGGGGTCGAGGCCCAGTTCGACAGCGAGGCAGCCTACTCCCGGATGCAGGACACCCTCGAGCAGGACGGCGTCATCTTCGTGGGCTCCAGCGAGGGGTTGAAGAAACACCCCGAGATCTTCCGCAAATTCTTCGGCAAGGTGATCCCCACCAACGACAACAAATTTGCGGCTCTCAACAGTGCCGTCTTCAGCGGGGGAAGTTTCATCTACGTGCCGCCGGGGGTCAAAGTCCGCCAGCCCCTGCAAGCCTACTTCCGCATTAACGCCGAGAGCTTCGGCCAATTCGAACGCACCCTCATCATTGCCGACGAGGGCTCCGAAGTCACCTACATGGAGGGTTGCACCGCCCCCAGGTTCGAGACCAGCACACTCCACAGCGCGGTCGTCGAGCTGGTCGCCCTCAAGGGTGCCAAAATCCAGTACATCACCGTCCAGAACTGGTCCAACAACGTGTTCAACCTGGTCACCAAAAGGGGGTTGGCCGAGGAGGACGCCGAGGTGAAGTGGATCGACTGCAACATCGGATCGCGCCTGACCATGAAATACCCCGGGGTCGTCCTCAATGGCCGCCGGGCCCGTGGCGAGGTGATCTCCATCGCTCTGGCCAACGACGGTCAGCACCAGGACACCGGAGCCAAGATGGTCCACCGGGCCGAGGAGACCACCAGCAACATCATCTCCAAAAGCATCTCCGTCGGCGAAGGCCGCTCCACATACCGCGGCCTCGTCAAGATGCCGGAGCACCTGCGCGGGTGTAGAAACAACACCGAGTGCGACGCCCTTCTCATCAACACCAACAGCCGCACCGACACCTACCCGGCCATTACCGTTCAGGGCAACGCCAACTCCGTCCAGCACGAGGCAAGTGTGTCCAAGGTAAGTGCCGAGCAGATTTTCTACATGATGCAGCGCGGCTTGTCCGAAGGCGAAGCGATGAGCCTGGCCGTCAACGGCTTCGTCAACGATCTGGTCCGCCAGTTCCCGATGGAGTACAGCGTCGAGCTCAAACGCCTGATCGACATGGAAATGGAAGGATCGGTCGGCTGATTCCGCCCGGGACAACCCCGACAACAGGACTTCCCGTATCATATCATGAGCACTGAAACCTTATCCGAAACCGCCTCGCCCGGCCTGGGCGAGCCCGAGTCCTTCGAGCACCACCTCGCCACCGCAACGCTTCCCACGCAATGGAAGTCATGGAAGAACGAATACTGGCGTAAGTTCGAAAGCCTGCCCATGCCACGCTCGCGCGACGAAAACTGGCGTTTCGCATCCCGCCTTGACTTCGACCTCGGTGCCTATGCGGTCCCCGGGAGCGTGAATCCATCCGCCGTCTCCGAAGCCATGGCACAATCCGATCTGGTAGCCAAACGCTCCGCACGCTTTGTATTCGTGGACGACCGCCTGGTGGACCAGGAGAGCCCGTCCCAAGACCTGATCGCAAAAGGTGTCGTTTTCATGCCGCTGGCCGAAGCCCTGGAATCCCACGGGGACCTGGTCGAGCGCTACCTCTTCCAGGAATCAACCGATCTCGGGTCCGACAAGTTCCACGCCCTTCACAATGCGTATTCGCAGGGCGGCTACATCCTGCATGTTCCCGACGGCGTCGAGATCGCGGAGCCCTTTGTCACTTATCATTGGCAATCCGCTCCGGGTGCGGCCCTCTTTCCTCACACCCTCGTGATCGGGGGTAAGCACAGCCGCTTCAGTGTCGTGGACGTGCAGCGCTCCCTCCGCCCGGACCGCGAGGCGTTCGCCTGCGCGGTGGGCAACGTCTTCGCCGACGACGGTGCCCGGATTTTCCGCAAGACCGTCCAGGACTTCAACCCGCGCACCGTTTCCTTTCAGCTCGACACCAACAATGTCGGGCGCGACGCCACGGTGCGCGCCATCAACCTGAACCTGGGGAGCCGCCGTGCGCGCTTCGAGAACGAGGTCCGCATCAACGGTGCCGGTGCCGATGTGAAGCTCTACTCCCTGACCGTGGCCGAGGGCGACCAGGAGTTCGACCAACGCACCCTCCAAATCCACAACGCACCCAACGCCGTCTCCGACCTCCTCTACAAGAACGCCCTCCTCGACCACAGCCGGACGATCTTCTCAGGGCTGATCAAGGTCGCGAAGGATGCCCAGCAGACCGACGCCTACCAGACCAACCGGAATCTGCTGCTGAACGAAACCGCGGAGGCGAACTCCCTGCCCGGTCTGGAAATCGAAGCCAACGACGTAAAGTGCTCCCATGGAGCTACCACCGGCCAGATCGACCACGACGATCTCTACTATTTCCTCCAGCGGGGCATCCCCAGGAGAATCGCCCAGCAGCTGATCGTCTTCGGGTTTTTTGAGGAGGTCATCCGCCAGTTCGACAACGAAGAACTCGAGGAAAACCTGCGCGCGATGATTCGGGCCAAGTTCGAGAAAAAGCAACTCGACGCACTCCCCCGCACCGGAGAAACTTCGAAAAATGACTGACGACAGCGAACGCACCCTCTCACGGAACGTAAGAGCGACCCTCATTCCGCATGGCGAGGCCATGGAGCTTCCGGCGGGATCCAGAGTCGCCATTACCCACCGGCTGGGCGGCAACTACACGGTCATGACCGAAAACGGCATGTTCCGCATCGGCGGCGAGGATGCCGACGCCCTTGGCGAAGAACCGGAAAAGCCCGACATCGTGGTTCCCGAGGAAGAGCACAAAGGCCCCCCCGATGCCTACGCGCTGTGGGAACAGCTAAAAAAGGTTTTCGACCCCGAGATCCCGGTCAACATCGTCGATCTAGGCCTGGTGTACAGTCTCGAGTCGCGGGAGCGTGACGAGGGAGGCTACAAGGTCTTCGTCGCCATGACCCTCACCGCGCCCGGCTGCGGGATGGGACCCTCCATCGCCGAAGACGCCCGCTCCAAGATCGTCCAGGTCCCGGGAGCTGCCGAGGCCCAGGTCGATATCGTCTGGGACCCGCCCTGGAACCAGGACATGATTTCCGACGAAGGGAAAATGGAGCTGGGCCTGATCTAGCCATCCCTCCGA
>CAYVUQ010000200.1:701-3784 GCA_964454915.1 uncultured Puniceicoccaceae bacterium | reverse complement strand
ACCCAATGCGGGACAAATACGTGGACCCGTTCAAATATCCTTCTCCCGCTCAATTGATAGAATAGTTACCGCAGAACACACAATCACACGTCTTACCGACGTAGATAAAGAAGAGGGTGAAATGGGCCGCAAGTTCACTATCCCCTACGGCCTCTACAAGGCACAAGGGTTCGTAAACCCCTTCCTCGCCGAACAAACCGGCTTTTCCGACGACGACCTTGAGCTGCTTTTCACCGCCCTCGAGAACGCCTTTCAGTTCGACCAATCCGCCGCCCGCCCTGCGGGCAGCATGAACCCACGCGCTCTCATCGTCTTCAAACACGAAAGCCAGCTCGGCAAAGCCCCGAGCCACAAGCTCTTCGAACTTGTTTCAGTGAAGAAAAAAGCCGGGGTGGAAGTTCCCCGGTCCTTCGCGGATTATGAAGTAACCATCGATCACGCAAACCTTCCGGAAGGCGTTGAGATCATCGAGCGTATCTGACCCATGCCAACCCCCCGCAACCCTCCGTTCACCATCACTTCCCGGATTCTGGGGCAGGTGGCGGAGTGTTGTGAGCGGATCGGGGCCTGGCGCGGCAGCCAGGAGGCTCCCCTTCCGCCGCAACTGCGCCGCGAAAATCGTATCCGCAGCATTCAGGCCTCGCTGGCGATTGAGAACAATACCCTCAGTGTCGATCAGGTTACGGCCATTCTCGAAGGCAAACGGGTCATCGGACTCCCCCGCGAGATTCAGGAGGTCAAGAACGCGATCCAGTGCTACGATCAAATTGGCGAATTCGTCCCCGTTTCCACCGAGAATTTCCTGACCGCCCATGGCATCCTCATGCAAGCACTCGCGGATGACGCCGGGATGTTTCGTTCCGGCGGAGTCGGTGTCTACCGCGAAGGGGAACTCGTCCACATGGCACCACCGGCAGAGCGCGTTTCCGGGTTGGTTGCCGACCTCCTTGATTGGCTAGGCCAAACCGACCTGCATCCTCTGATCGCCAGCTCGATCCTCCATTACGAAATCGAGTTCATTCACCCGTTTTCGGACGGCAATGGGCGCATGGGTCGTCTCTGGCAGACGTTAGCCCTTTCCCGCTGGCATCCGGAACTCGCCTTCCTGCCGGTCGAAAGCGTCATCCGTGATCATCAGGCCGATTATTACCGGGCTTTGGGCGAAGCCGACCGCATGTCCGATGCCGCCCCTTTCGTCGAATTCATACTCGAGGCCATCATCGAAACACTCGCTGACCAAAGAGCGACCGACCAAGTAACCGACTATGTAAGCGACCATGTAGAATCACTCCTCGGAGCCTTCAGAACGGAGTCCGAAGAGCTGACGCTGGAGAAACTGCTCGACCGCCTCCAACTCCGTCACAAACCGTCCTTCCGCCGCAATTATCTGAAACCTGCCCTTGAAAACTCGCTGGTTGAAATGACCGATCCCGCCTCGCCGCGAAGTCCCCGGCAGCGTTATCGGCTGACCGCAGAGGGGAAACGGATCAGAGGCTCATTGAGCAGAAAGACGAAAGAGCCATGACCGACGACCGTTCCGTCCCGCTCTCGGCTCTTCAGCATTACCTCTTCTGCCCGAAACAATGCGCACTCATTCATAACGAGCAGGTCTGGGCCGAGAACCGCTTTACCGCCGAGGGGCAGGTCCTCCATAAGAAGGCCAACGAGGGTCCGGACGAAACACGACCCGGCGTCCGAATTCTCCGCAGCCTTCCCGTTTCATCCGCACAATACGGTCTCACCGGAATTTGTGACATCGTCGAAGCACGATTCAGCGGAAGGCGATTTTCTCCCGCCTCCCTCGAATCCCTCGTCCCAATCGAATACAAACGCGGCAAACCCAAATCCCACCGCGCCGATGAAGTGCAGGTCTGTGCGCAAGCCTTTTGCCTCGAGGAAATGTTTGAAGCACCCGTCGAAAACGGCCTGATCTTCTACGGCCAAAACCGCCGCCGCACCGAGGTTCCCATCGACGACTCCCTCCGCCGACTGACCCGCGACATCATCGAGAAAACCCACGCCCTTTTCCGTTCCAAAGAAACTCCGCAACAGAATTACGAGAAGGCCCGCTGCGGAAATTGCTCTCTGATCGAACTCTGCCTGCCCAAGCGAAAATCCCGAAGAATCAGTGCCGCCAACTGGTTCCAGGATAGTCTCACCGAAAACTCAGCCGAACCGGAAATCCTCGCCACCCTGTGAAAACCCATCTGAATACTCTCTTCGTCACCCTCGAAGGGGCCTACCTCCGCAAAGATGGAGAGGCCGTCGAGGTCCGGCATGAAGGTCAATCCAAGCTTCGCGTTCCCCTCCACAACCTCGACGGGATCGTTTCCTTCGGATGGGACAACACCGCCTCGGCCGCCCTTATGCAGGGATGCCACCAACACGGAGTCAGCCTTTCCTTTCTCTCCCCCCACGGCAAGTTTCTGGCCTCCACCTCCGGAGGCGTCTCCGGCAACATCCTTCTTCGGCGCGAACAATACCGGCTTGGCGAGTCCGCCGAGGACTCCCTCCCCATCGCCCGCAACATGATCCGCGCCAAATTGTTCAACGCCCGCCAGGTCCTCCTGCGCGGACTGCGGGACTATGGCGACCAGCCCGAGGTCGATTCGTGTGTCGGCTATCTCAACGAGAGTCTTCTCGAATGCAGCCGCTCGCGAAATCTCGACCACCTGAGGGGAATTGAGGGAGATGCCGCCGTGCGCTACTTCGCCGTCTTCAACCACCTACTACGGATCGACGACCCGTTTCTGCGTCTCGAAGGGCGCACCCGCCGTCCGCCGCTCGATCCGGTAAATGCGCTCCTCTCCTTCGTTTATGTCCTCCTCATGCACGACTGCCGATCCGCCTGCGAAGCCTGCGGACTCGATCCTCAGTCAGGATTTCTCCACCAGCCCCGACCCGGACGCGCCTCGCTCGCCCTCGATCTGATGGAAGAGTTTCGACCCGTCCTTGCCGACCGTCTCGTTCTCTCCCTCCTCAACCGAAAACAAATCACGGCCCGTGATTTTGAGCGGAAGGAAAACGGAGCCGCCCTCCTGAAAGACGATTCCCGAAAAACGGTCCTGCAAGCCTGGCAGGAA
>CAYVUQ010000200.1:0-691 GCA_964454915.1 uncultured Puniceicoccaceae bacterium | reverse complement strand
GCTTAGTGCCCCATATCCAGGCCCGTCTTCTCGCCCGTTCGCTGCGCGGCGACCTCGACGCCTATCCCGCCTTTCTTGCCAAATAGAAACTTTCCCGCCATGTATATTCTCGTGACCTATGACGTATCCACGACCACCCCGGCCGGACGCCGACGTCTCCGACGGGTCGCAAAAACCTGCCTCGATTACGGGCAGCGGGTGCAAAACTCGGTCTTTGAGTGTCTTGTGGATCCCGCGCAAAAAGTGGAACTGACCGCAAAACTCTTGAAAATCATCGATCCGAAAAGTGATAGCATCCGCATCTACAATCTCGGAAACAACTGGACACAACGAGTGGACCATCATGGGAAAAATGATGATTTCAACATCGAAGAACCACTGATTTTGTAGCGCCGCGAACCCCAAGCGCACGGATCCAAGCCAACCGGTTTTACTACCGCTCTTTGACAGTCAAATAGACGAAAACTGAGGTTCGCAGATTTTACCCTCGCAACCCGCATCCAATCTATTCGAAAAATGGATGCCATCGCCCCCCACGCGGGGGCGCGGATTGAAACTTGTCGATATGCGCGATGCCGTCACGCACAGTGCAGATCGCCCCCCACGCGGGGGCGCGGATTGAAACCTCTCCGAGTAAATCGGCGTCATCTACCTCTCCTATCGCCCCCCACGCGGGGGCGCGGATTGAAAC
>CAYVUQ010000199.1:0-3806 GCA_964454915.1 uncultured Puniceicoccaceae bacterium | reverse complement strand
CGAGTTTCACGACGCTTCGGTAAAGGCGTGGCAGAGAATCGAAACCGATCAGGATTCCTTTGTGATGACCGATTACGTTCGACTGGAGTGCTGGTCGCTCCTGCAAAGACGGCTCGGAATCGGAGCGGTGGAGGATTTCCTGTCATCGATCCTGCCTCTGTGCCGCGTTTGTAGGGTCACAGAAGGGGAATTTACGATTTTGGCCCGACAAGTTCTCCTGTCCCGTCGCAAGAATCTGAGCCTGGTCGATCTTTCCAGCTTCGAATGCATGAGGCGCGAAGGCCTCAGCCGGGCACTCGCTTTCGACCGGCACTTCGACGAACAAGGTTTCACGCTTCCGTGAAGACTTCTGCAAAAACTGATTGAGGAGGCAGCGAACAATGATGAAACGCCTTGATAAACAAGGGCTTAAAAGTGGCACGCGGCAAGGGAGTCGAACCCCTAACCTCCTGATCCGTAGTCAGGTGCTCTATCCAATTGAGCTAGCCGCGCCCGGAAAGGTGATGAAGAAAACCTCCGGCACCGTGGCTGTCAAGCCCGCATTGCTCGTGGATCGCCCGGAATTTCACAGATACGGAGCTTGTAAACCCTTTCTCAATCGCTTCCAATACCCTCCCTCGAGCACAATCGGTGCTTGGCAGCGTGGTATTTTTGCCTTAGGTTTCCTTAGTCAAGTTTGATTCCAGTGCTGCCTACGGGGTACCCCAGGATGAAGAGAATGCGCAACAGTCGTGCAGGCATGAGCCTGGTGGAGGTTATGGTCGCCATGACCATCTTCACCATGCTCGCCGTGGGGATCACGGCATCCGTGATCCAGTCGCAGGTGATCGCACAGAACAACATCGTTCGCAACACGGCCTACACAGTCGCCCAGGGATACCTGGAGCAGATCAAGTCGCTCTCGCTCGCCGAGGTCGAGGCCGCCCTGGCGGATACGGACGAGACCCCCCTGCCGACCATGAGCGTTTCCGCCCTGAAGGAGGACGATGTGGAGGTGGAGGACCCCCTCTTCCTGGACGGACCGGACCGCTCTCTCAAGGGACGCTCCGACGGGAGCAATTTCCGCGAGATTCTCATCGATCTGCAGGAAAAACCCGATGGGACAGCGAGAAGCGTCGTGCTCGATACGTGGTTCGATGTGGACATCACCCCGGTCGAGGAGCGTTCCTATTCCCACGCGATCACGGTCCACTTCGAAGTCGCGCTGCGCGGGGCGGGCGAACGTGTGATGTCTGGCGCACTGAGAGGACTGCGCGCAGATGTGAACAGTATGAAGGACGATGGGTAGAAGGGAGACCGGCATGCACCAGAACACCAGAAAGGGAATGTCTTTAGTCGAAATCATGATCGTGGCGGGCGTCCTCGGCGTGATTTCCGCCATGAGTCTCGGTTTTTTCACGGAATCCATCAAAGCGACATTCGTCAGCGAGCAGAAAAACCTGATCAACCGCGATATCCGCCACCTCACGGCGAAACTTTCCGAAGCCGCGCGCCAGGCGAACTTCGTCATCCTCTACGAATCATTCGCCGAGGACGACCGCGACGACCGCGGCGACCGCCTTCTGAACGGAAACGCAGGCGACTTCATCGTCTTCGGCTTCCAGGGCGAAGCCGATCTGGACGCGGCCGTAAACGCACCCCAGCCGACCACGCGGCTCGTCGGCTACTACCGCGCGCCCGGCAACCCCTCCGATCCCGACAGCATGGGACCGGTGCGGATGTTCGATACCGACCTCGACTATCCCCCGGACGAGTCGGGCGAGTCGGTTCTGGACGCGGAGAACCCGCTCGAACCGCCGTCGCCCGAAGAACTTCTGGAGGACCTCTACCCCGAATCCACCCTCGGCAGCAACCGGGAGGTGGTCGAGATGTCGGAGGGTCTGGCCGATAAACGCCTGTTCTACAACTTTGGAAAAGGCACCATCATGGTGAATGGGAAGATCGTCCACGGCGTCGAAGCGAAGCGGGTCACCGACACCTACAATTTTACCATTTCCACCCGACGCTGACATGAAAACCTCCATGCACACCTCATCTCCGGAGCCCGGTTCCCGCAGGGGAATGGCTCTCTTCGTGGTGGTGCTCTTCACCACGGTCATCGCCCTCGTTGTCGGCAGCCTCCTGGAATGGGGCGTACAAGACCAACGGATCAATACGCGCCACTTCGTTCTTCTGGACGCGCGCAACGCCGCCGAATCGGCGACCGAACTGGCCATAGGCGTACTGTCTTACCGCTGGGATTCGAAGGCCAGCGTCCCCGAAGACGATCTCGACGACCATCCGCTGGAGGACGAAGCCGCGTTTTCGACCGAATGGGAGAAGTACTTCGATCCGGGCCGCTATTCACTCGACATCAAGGGCGGCTCTGTCATCCGCGGCAAATACTACATCCACCCCGACGACCCCGCGCACGAAGACGACCCCCACAAGGGGAAACTGGTCACGATCCAGAGCGTGGACATCCTCGCAAAGGTCGAAGTGGATGACCCCGTCCTCTCCGACCCGGTCACGGCCTACTCCCGCCAGACCCTCCAGGTGCGCGACGCTCCCCTCTTCTCCCATGCGGTTTTCTACAACATGGACCTCGAGTTCCACCCGGGACCCCGGATGGTCATGAACGGCCCCGTCCATGCCAACGGGGATATCTGGGTGCAGGCCGTGAACCGCCTGGAGTTCACCAGCAACCTTACCGCCACCGGCGAATTCCGCTATGGTTACATGCTCGATGGAGACTCCTCGAATCCGGTCACCCAGAACGGGAAGGTCTGGATCAACGACGGAAACGGAGGTCTCGCCACCCCCTACCGCGGATCGGGCAACCGCCGCAACATCAGCAGCTACTGGGACAGCCAGTCGCCACCTTCCTATTTCGAGCCCGAAGGCTACAACAGCTGGGCGGACTTCGCCATGAACCACTGGAACGGCAATGTCCAGGACATCTCGCACGAGGTCCCCGTCCTCAATCCCATCGGTTACCCGGACTACGTCCGCGACGACCCCACGACTGACGCAGTCGATGACGATCTCAACTACGCCTACGCCCTCATCGAGCCCAACATTACCTCCGCCACCCTTCCGAACGGTTCGCGCAACCCGGTCCACAAGGGTGCCGGGGAAAAGGAAAAGTTTGCCTACAAGGCCGGGCTTATCATGAAAATCCACTACTCGGAGGACGGTATCACTGCCAGCGACGGGGCCACCCTCCCGGACAACGCCGAGCGTCTCTATGAGCGCGTCCCCCTTCCCGAAGGCTCACGCAGCAACAAAGACGACCCCCTCGACCCGAACAGCGTGACGAACAACATGACCGGTTCGAAACAGATCGACGACGAGGGAGTTCTCGGCGATCCGTCCGATTACTACGTCAGCTTCTGGAAGATTGATCGCGACGACCCCCACAATCTTGAAACTACAAAACTGGAGTCCCACACAGTCCAGAAGCTCGACCGCAATGGAGACCCGGTTTTTGACGACACCGGTGCGCCGGTTTACGAAACGATCGAGACGGTGAACCCGATCATGGTGCGGACCGACTTCCTCGATGACAACATGGAGGCCAAGTTCCGCGATATGGTCGCCGTGCACCCGTACCGCGAGTTCACAGAAGACGACGAGGACGCGGGCCTCGGCGACAAGGGGGACCCGAAGACGTCAATGTTCGACCACCGCCGCCGCACGGGAGTCGATCTGATCGCACTCAATGTCGGCCAGATGCGCGACATCATGAGCAGCGACACGGGATACGGAATTTTCGGCGAGAACGACCCGGACATCCGCGATGCCAACGAAAGCTTCAAGCCGCAGGA
>CAYVUQ010000198.1:0-3814 GCA_964454915.1 uncultured Puniceicoccaceae bacterium | reverse complement strand
CTCCTTTGCCACCCACCCGCCGCTCCCCAAACGCATCCGGGCCATCCTCCCGGACTGGGACGGTTCGTGCCTGCCGCCGCTCACGAAAGATGATCGGGACCCCGGACCGAAGTCTTCCGCTCCGCAATCAAAGGGCTCCGCAGGTGCACACGGCATGGTCACGGCGGCCACTGCGGTCGCTGCCATCGGTGCCCTCAACGACGGAAATATCCGGGAGGCTATCGAAACCCGCATCCGCATCCGCCGCCAACTCGGTGACTACCCCGTCGCCGACCCCAAGGCCGCCCGCGTTGCATTCCTCGCCCTGATCCTTTCAGACGAACCATCCGACAAATCCGCGCAACTGAAAATTCTCGCAGACGACGAAGCCGCCGAGGTGGAAAAACGGTCCGAGCAGATCGCCGAACTTTCCATGACCGACCAATTCGCCCTCATGGAACTCTGCTGCGCCGGCCTGCGTCGAGGAGAGGAGCAAGAGCGCAAGAAGCTTGAGGAGGACCTGGAGACCTTCGCCAAGACCGACGGCCAGCTTTCGCTCAAGGAAATCCTCGTCTCGCGCGTGGCCCGCTCCCACCTGCGCACGCCCACAGGCCGGACCGCAACGGTCAAGAGCCTGATCAAAGACGTCGGGAAAGTCGCCGCCCCGATTAGTGGTCTTCTCTACCTGGTCGCAACCATCGCTTGCGGCACTGAAGATGACGCTCGCCAGGCCTTTGCGGAAGCGGTAGGCGGCGAGTATCTTCTTTCGGGCAAGGTCACAGCACCCTCGGATCCGCTTCCGATGGCAGAGTTGGAGGCTACCCTGGACGCGCTGGCCCGAACAAGTTTCGCCATCCGCAAGCAAGTTCTTTCGGCGGCCGCCGCTCTCGTTCTGCGCGACGACAAGGCAACCGAAAGGGAGTGGACGCTGCTCCGACTCGTCTCGCTTTCCCTCGGGGCTCCAATGCCACCCGTGGCCGCCGATGCCACAGAATGAGGAAGGAAGAAGACGACTGATCGCGGTCGAAGGGGGACACATCCCGGCGGACGACTCGTGCTGCGAAGCACTGTGCGGAACGGGAACGTGCCATCTCCGGACGCCCGACATTGCTGTCCGCCTCTGCGGGTGTGGGCAGCTTTCCGACGGCGGTCGTTTTTCTGCTGGATTCGTCTGCTTCCGCTCCCAGCATCCGGGTTGTGGACTTTGACGAACGAACCATAAACCGTATCGCCGAGATCGCGATCACGATCTGTAGCATTCTGTATCTGCTGCTGATCATGCGCGAACGCCGCTCGGGGTGGTGGTTCGGAATCGCTGCTTCCCTGATCAGCGCGTGGCTGTTTATCCGGCTCAATCTTCTGGCCGAATCCTCTCTGTACGTTTTTTACGTCCTGGCGGGACTGTACGGATACTTCCACTGGAGATACGGGAGCGGAACTGAAAAAGAGATTCCCATCTCCACCCGCACCCCGGTTTTCCATCTCGTCGCGTTGCTCGTCTGCGGACTGCTCACGGGGGCACTCGCCGTCTTGCTCGACCGGATGGGCAGTGCGCTGGCACCCCTCGATGCAGCCACCACGACCTTCAGTATTTTCGCAACCTGGCTGACCGCACGGAAGATCCTGGAGAACTGGATTTACTGGATCATCATCGATGCCGCAACCGTCTGGCTCTACCTGTCCCGCGACGCCCCTGTGTATGCCGGGTTGATGGTTTTCTACACCGTGATGGCCTGTGCGGGTTTCGTCGTCTGGGTGCGGCGCATGCGGGACGAAAGGCGTGCGACGAAATGAAGGGCGCGATCTGCGTAACCGGCCCCGAAGCCACCGGCAAGAGCACACTCTCGCAATCTCTGGCGGACGAGTGGGGAGTGCCATGGGTGCGCGAATACGCACGGGAGTTTCTGGATTCCCTCGGACGACCCTACCGCCGGGAGGGCCTGGATGCGATCCTCGATGGGCAGATGCGATTGGAGGACGAGGCACGAACGAGGGCGGACGGCGGGCCAGTAGTTTGCGACACCGGCCCGGAAGTCCTCTGGGTGTGGAGCAAGTGGAAATACGACCGGGTTTCTCCGGCGTTGGAGACTGCGGTCCGGCAGCGCCACTACACCTTCACCCTGCTACTGGACACCGACCTACCCTGGACACCGGACCCCCTCCGCGAAAATCCCGACCCCGGCGAAAGAAACCTCCTTCTGGCTCTCTACCGCTCTCTTCTGGAACGAATCGACCGGCCCCACACGTTGGTCAGCGGAAACGGAGAGGCCAGACTCCAAGCCGCGAAAAGGGCTCTTGCGCAAGAGTCAGACGAATGGTGAAGAAAGAAATGGGCCTCCGAAACAATCTGGAGCAGTGCCCGGCCAGCCTTCAGGTAGGCATCTTCCGGGCGAGATCGCGGGTCAACTCGCCAACCGAACGGGCGATCCGGGCGTGACACTCGATGATATCGATCTCGATTCTCAGAAGGCGCAGCCGCGTGTCGTCGCGGTTGGAGATACGCTCCGACAAAGCGTCCTTTGACTCCCTGGCGAGGTCCCCCACTTCCTGCTCCAGCCGGTACACCTCGCGCACATTCTCCTCCCGGCAATCATCGATGCAGCGGCGACCAGCTTCGAGGGCGCGTTGGGCGGCTTCGGACATTTCGCCGAGGGCGTGGCGCGTGTGCTCACTCGGGGAGGCGGAGCTTTCCAGCAGTTTGACTCCCAATCCGCGGTAAACGTGGTCGAGGAGATCGCCAAGGTTCTCGATCTGGTTCACCACGCCGACATAGGCGGACACGTCCGCCCGGCCGCGATTTGAGAGCGGCTTGTCGGACACTTTTCCAAGAAACCGGAGGATGGCCTCCTGGCGCCGGTCGATCTCGTCATCGACTCCCTCCAGGCGACGCATTTCCTGGTCGTCCCGTTCCAGGATAGCCGCACTCAGGCGGCGGTGCACGTCGGCCACTGCTCCGAGGAAGTCCGTAAGTTCGCGGTTCACCTGCTCCAGTGCGGATTCCGGGGCCGTCAGAAAGAAGTCGTCTATGTACACGGTGGAACCGATTCCCGGTTCCGTCGGCGGCTGCGGAACCAGCCGTTCCACCAGCCGGGCAAGGAATCCGGTGAACCCGAGAAACAGAAAGGCGTTGGCCACGTTGAAAATCGTATGGGCGTTCGCGACAGCCCGTCCAACGTCCCCGCCCGCAGTCGTATCAGCCATCAGTCCGGCGGTCCACGATGCCATGTCGGCGAGGATACCGATCAGGGGAAGCCACAGCAACACCCCGCCAACGTTGAAAATGACATGGACAACGGCGATCCGCAGCGCAATGCGGGGCCGACCAATACACGCGAGCAGTGCTGTCACACAGGTTCCCACATTCGCACCCAGCGCGATGGCGATGGCACCCTGGATATCCAGGAAACCGCCGCCAGCGAGGACGATGACCAGTCCCGTGGTGGCGGCGGAACTCTGGACCACCGCCGTGAAGACCGCACCCGCCAAAAGACCCGCAAGCGGATTGTCCAGGTGGGCCATCAGGTCGATGAAGGGAGGATAATCGCGTAGCGGGCCGGTCGCATCGCCCATCATCATCATGCCGAAGAAAACCAGCCCGAGTCCCAGCAGCAGATCGGCCAGAAACCGCCCCCTCCCCCGTCGCCGGACCAGCCCGAGCACCACACCGCCGATGACCAGTACCAGCCCCCAGTCCGACACCTGGAAAGCGATGATCTGGGCGGTCACGGTGGACCCGATATTTGCCCCCAGAACGATCCCGACCGAATTCCCCAGCGAGACCAGTCCGGCCGAACCGAAACCGACCAGCAGCACCGTCGTCACGGAGGAACTCTGG
>CAYVUQ010000197.1:0-3830 GCA_964454915.1 uncultured Puniceicoccaceae bacterium | reverse complement strand
ATTCCTCAAAAACCGTCACCGTGATTTCGTGCTCGCCCGCGATGACATGGTCATTGGTCACCACGTAACCGTCCGGATGGATGAAGAACCCGGAGCCGAGACCGGTAGGCGTCCGCACCATCACCACCGCCGGACCGAGACGGTCCACGAGCGTCCGCAAAGGGACGCTCGCCGCGCCCTCTGCAACCCGATAGAGATCGTCGGTACCGTGCAGGACGGGCTCCCCCTGGCTCTCTTCGACGATACGAATGATCGCCTCGCGCGGGATGCTGATCACCCGAAACCCGAGGTCCAGAATCACCCGGTCGTCCTTTTCGGCAAGTATCTCGCCGGTCAAAGCCACCCCCCCGCTGGTCTCCACGCGGTCCATCCCGACGGCCAGAAGCGGAATAACTAGTATGAGTAGAAGGCGAAAAAAAGTCTGTGGTCCAGAAAGCATGAAAAGGACACTGCATAGAGCCAGCTCCGCATCCGCAAGCCTATCCCAAAAAGAAGATTGAATGTCGGAAAACGGACCCGGACAGGCCATTTCTTGTCTATCACACCCAAAAGGGCCGTGCCGATTGGATTTGTCGTTGCCAAACCGGATCAAAGTCCCCATTCTCTCCTGTTTTTTCCGCGCCACCCTCCCCTTCTTCATGCGACACTTTCTCAAGGAGACCGACTTCAGTTCCGCCGAAATTCCGCTGCTCTTCGACATGGCGGCGGAGTTCAAGCGGCTGCGCGGGGGGGCGTATCCGAGGGCTCTTGAGGGACAGAGCTGGGGCATGATTTTCTACAAGAACAGTACCCGCACGCGGATATCCTTCGAGGTCGGGCTGCATGAGCTGGGTGCCAACGCCGTCCGGCTGGACAGCAACGCGACCCAGCTGAACCGGGGAGAGTCGATCGAGGACACAGCCAGGGTGATGGGCCGTTATCTGCACGGATTGATCATCCGCACATTCGGGCAGGAGATCGTCGAGGAGTTCGCGCAGCACGCGGGTATCCCGGTCGTCAACGCATTGACGGACTTTCTGCACCCGTGCCAGATTTACTCGGATGTCTTTTCTCTCGCCGAAAAGTTCGGTGGCTCCGGTGCCGACCTCGACTCCATCCGGGGCCGCAAGGTGGTCTTCCTCGGTGACTGCGCCTGCAATATGGCCAATTCCTGGCTCATGGCCGGTCTCCTTTTCGGAATCGAAGTGGTTCTGAGCGGGCCGGAGGACTTTGCACCGGGCCCCGAGATACGGGCCGGGATGGAGGCCTTTGCCCCCGGTGCGGCTCCCGCCTTCGAGCCCGACCCCCGCAAGGCGGTCGAAGGGGCCGATGCACTGTACACGGACGTGTGGGTGAGCATGGGCGACGAAAAGGAAGAGGCCCGGCGCAAGGAAACGATGAAGCCCTACGCGGTGACCGGTGCTCTCCTCGAGGCGGCCAAACCCGACTGCCTGTTCCTGCACTGTATGCCCGCCCACCCCGGGGAGGAAGTCACCGAAGACGTCCTTGCCGGAAAGAACTCCATTCTATTCGACCAGGCCGAAAACCGGCTCCACATGCAAAAGGCCGTCCTCGCCCAACTGGGCGAATGGGCGCGCGAAAACGGATGACGGCCCGACCGCGGAAGACCGCCGGACTCCCCTCCGGACTGAAAGGCCTGTTCCACGGACCGAAGCCGTTCTTCAACCGCGAGCTGAGCTGGCTCTCCTTTAACCAGCGGGTGCTGGAGCAATCCACCAATACGGAGTATCCACTCCTCGAACGGGTGCGTTTCCTCGCTTTCGTAAGCTCCAATCTCGACGAGTTCTTCGAGATCCGTGTGGCCGGACTGATGCAAAAGGTCGATTCGGGCATCACCCGGACAGGTCTCGACGGCCTTGAGCCAAAAGAACAGCTCCGGCGCATCCGCAGACTGACGGACCGGCTGGTCCGCGACCAGTACCACGCCTGGAACGACCAGCTCGTGCCGGAACTGCGCAAGGAAAAGGTCGTCTTCAAGAAGCCTGAGCAGCTGACCCGTTCCGAAACTTCCTGGGTGAAGCGCTATTTCGAGGAGAGCATCTTCCCCGTGCTGACTCCGCTGGCGATCGACCCGGGTCACCCCTTCCCGCAGATCACGAATAAATCTCTGAACGTGCTGGTGTGCATCCGCAATCAGGAACCGGGGGGCGAGGACCTGCTCGCGGTGCTTCCGGTTCCGCGTATCCTGCCACGGATCATCGAGGTGCCCAAGCGAAACACCCGCTACCAGACCTACATCTTCCTCAGCGACATCATCGGCCACTTCGCCAGCTCGCTCTTCCCCGGATTCGAAACCCTCTCGACCCACGCCTTTCGGGTCACGCGCAACAGCGACCTGTACATCGACGAGGAGGAGGTCGAAAACCTTCTGCAGACCATCGAGGAAGAGCTGCACAAGCTCAAGAAAGGTGCTGCGGTCCGGCTGGAGATCGCCCAGTCCGTACCCGACGAGGCACTTGAGCGACTGCTCCACTCGATCAATCTTCCCAAGGACAGCGTCTTCCGTATCGACGGACCGATCAACCTGCTGCGGGTGATGGGCTTCTACGACATGGTGGACCGTCCGGACCTCAAGTTCCCGCCCTTTCTTCCGGCTACCCCCGCAAAACTCGCCGGAGCGACCAACATTTTCGAAGCCATTGCAAAAGAGGACTTCCTCCTGCACCATCCGTTCGATTCTTTCGCTCCCGTCGTTGAATTTCTGCGACAAGCCGGCGACGACCCCCGGGTTTACGCCATCAAACAGACCCTCTACCGAACCAGCGGCGACTCCCCCATCATCGACGCGCTGATCGACGCCTCCAACAAGGGCAAACAGGTCACCGCCCTGATCGAGCTGAAGGCACGCTTCGACGAGGCCAACAACATCCAGTGGGCCCGTCAATTGGAGGACGCCGGGGTGCATGTCGTTTATGGCCTGGTCGGACTGAAGACCCACTGCAAGTGCAGCCTCGTCATCCGCCGCGAACCGGACGGCACCCTCCGCCGGTTCGTCCACCTCGGCAGCGGCAACTACAATCCAAAGACCGCACGGTTGTACACCGACTATTCGTACTTCACCGTGCGCAAGAACATCACCGAGGAAGCCGCCGATCTATTCAACTCCCTGACAGGTTTCGCCCGCTCGCCCCGCTTCAAACACCTTCTGGTCGCCCCCTTCAATCTTCACTCCGGCATCCAGCGCTTCATCCGTCAGGAAGCCGCCAACGCCCGCGCGGGCAAACCGGCCCGGATCATCGCCAAGATCAACAGCCTGATCGACAAGGAGACCATCGAATCGCTGTACGAAGCGTCCCAGGCCGGTGTAAAGATCGATCTGATCGTCCGGGGCATCTGCGGCCTGATCCCGGGGGTAAAGGGGCTCAGCGAAAACATCCGCGTGCGTTCGATCCTCGGTCGCTACCTGGAGCACTCGCGTATCTTCTACTTCCAGAACCACGGTCGGCGCGCCCGCATCTACGTCGGAAGCGCGGACTGGATGCAGCGCAACTTTTTCCGCCGGGTCGAGGCTGTCTTCCCCGTGGAGGAAACCGATCTGCGCCGCCAGATCATGGAGACGCTGCGGATTTACCTCAAAGACAACGCCCAGGCCAAAATTCTCCGCTCCA
The DNA here is from genome assembly GCA_964454915.1 of uncultured Puniceicoccaceae bacterium. Taxonomy (GTDB): domain Bacteria; phylum Verrucomicrobiota; class Verrucomicrobiia; order Opitutales; family Puniceicoccaceae; genus Puniceicoccus. The sequence goes on along the minus strand of CAYVUQ010000197.1, from coordinate 222 downwards.
CGGGCACCTACTCGAAGGTTCCGGCCACCCGCCGGAAGAAGAAACCGTTTTCCGCCCAGGCCTGGTTTATCGAGAAAGCCCGGGAAAGCGTGGAACGCGCAGCCGCCGAAACGGAAACCTCGGAGGTCACGCCCAAGAAACCCGGCGAGCCCCGCCAACCTCCGGTGGAAGTATCGGGCAACGACACACCGAAACGGGAAGCCGACCAGGGCTCCTGAAGCC
>CAYVUQ010000196.1:3188-3854 GCA_964454915.1 uncultured Puniceicoccaceae bacterium | reverse complement strand
GTCTCATGGAAAAGGAAGGCTCCGGTTATGATCGGCTCTACGAAGTCCTTCTCAGCCAATCCCGCCCTCCCCCGATCGTAGAGGAAGGCGATGACAGGGTCACCGTCACCGTCCAGCGCCGAATCGTCAGGCCTGAAATCATCCAGCTCATGGACCGGGTCGAACAGAGCTTCGAACTTCGGCAGCGGGAGAAGATTTGTCTCGGCCTGATTGCCCGGCACGAGAGCCTGACCGCGCTTGAATTCTCGAAACTTCTGACCCTCGATGGGGAAACCAGACTACGGGAGTGGCTGGGCCGTCTCGAGGAAATGGGACTGGTGAAAGGAACCGGCCGCACCCGGGGCAAGACCTACCGCATCAATCCGGACATCTTGCGCAGCGCCCACTTCCAGGGGCGCACCAGCCTCCGGTCCGTGCCGGACCACCGTGTTCGCGAACTCGTTCTTGCCGATCTTCGCATTCATGGCCCCTCTCCGGAAAATCCGGTGCCCCGGGGCGTCCTGCACTCCAGGATCGGCAAGGAAATCCCCGCCTATCGACTCCGGAAAGCACTGGAACACCTTCGGGAAACCGGCGAAATCGGCTCCACGGGCAAACGGGGCATGGGTGGCGGTTACTTTATTATGCGAAATGATGCCAAATAGACCCCCAAAAGCACTATACGAC
>CAYVUQ010000196.1:0-3178 GCA_964454915.1 uncultured Puniceicoccaceae bacterium | reverse complement strand
ATCCGACACAATCAGAATCTTTTATATGTCTCCATATCATAGATTTACAATTATCCTTCATTCCTTCTATTCCCTTTAATCCCACCCTTCCATCCGCCCAATGCCCGACCTTCAATCCATCCGAACCTTTAACGAACTCAAGGACTGGCTCGGTTCCGAGCTGGAATGGCCCCTCGAAGAGTTCGAATTCGAGGACCTTGTCTTTGAATATGAACCGGAAGAGGTCGGCCTGCGGCCCGAGGATCGCGACGCCATCCGCTCCGTCCACCAGCTTCGCCCCCTTGGAGCCGGGCAGCCCTGGGGTATCTTTTTCGTCGAGTTCGACAAACGCCGCCTGCCCGTCACCCTGCTCCGCCGGATACTGCGGAGCCTGGTCCTGAAGAAGCGCGCCTCCGGCCTCATCCGCCTCCTCACCCGGCTCATCTTCTGCTGGTTCATCAAGGAAAAGGGGCTCATCCCGGAGAAGCTCTTCCACCGCGCCGATCTGGCCGACATCCTTAAGGACTTCGACCCCGACAGCCGCGAGAGCTCACAATTCTATCAGGCTATCCTTCAGAATCTCTTCTTCGCCACCCTCAACCAACGCATGGGGGTAAAAGCAAGGACGATCCCTTCCGCTACTTTTCGAAGGACGAGGGCTTTCTGAAAAACCTCAAAAACCGCTCCCACTCTAACAAAACTACGCCATATCTCTGCTTGAAAACCCTTTCGCTTGCTCCTCAGCGAGATGACTGTCTTTCTAAACGAAACCTCCCTTTAGTTGATGATCTGGACCGAAACCGCCTCCTCCGAAGACAACCATTCCGACCTCGAAACCCGGCTTTGGTCGGCGGCGAACCAGCTCTGGGCCAACGCCGCGCTCAAGCCGTCCGAGTTTTCGCCCATCGTTCTGGGGCTGATTTTCCCTCAATTCTCTGGTTTTCCCGATGCAAAGTTCCCTCCCACCCTCCAGTATTCGCGACAATCATGACCGCGGCAAAGCGGGGGATTTCGTGCAATCGAATCTCGAAAAGAATTCCGCTCTCTCGGCGGTTTCGGCCTATTTTACGATTCACGCCTATCACGCCCTTAAATCCAAATTGGATCAAATCGACCACCTTCGCTTTCTTATCGGAGACCCCCAGTTCGACAACCGTCACGACAAGGATAACAAGGACAGCCGGGAGTTTTCACTGAGCGAAGGACAACTCTCCCTTGGCAACCAACTCCAACAAAGCAAGATCGCCCGCGAATGTGCCCAGTGGCTCCGATCAAAGGCCTCCATCCGCTCGGTCACGCAGACAGGACTCCTGCACGGGAAATTATATCACATCCAGAATGGAGCCAGTGACCACGCCCTCCTCGGCAGTTCCAATTTCACCCTTCCCGGACTCGGACTCAAGGAGTCCGGAAACAATGTCGAACTGAACATCGTGGTGGAGGACAATCGCGACCGCAAAGACCTCCTCGCCTGGTTCAACGAATGGTGGAATTCCGACGAACTCACCGAAGACGTTAAAGAGGTTGTCCTTCGCGAACTGGCCCGCCTCTACTCCAACCAATCTCCGCAATTCATCTACTACCTCACCCTCTTCCACGTTTTCCGGGAATATATCGATGGTGAACGAAACGCCGATTCCGATCTCAACAACCTCCAGCTTCCGGATACGCAGATATGGAGACAGCTTTACGCCTTCCAAAAAGATGGAGCCAAGTCCGCCATCAACCGCATCAAGCAATTCAACGGCTGCATTCTCGCCGATAGCGTCGGCCTCGGAAAGACCTACACAGCCCTCTCCGTCATCAAGTATTTCGAACTGAAAAACGAGCGAGTCCTCGTCCTCTGCCCGAAGAAATTGAGCCGAAACTGGACGGTCTACCGCAATCCGGACATCCTCAACCCTTTCTCCAAGGATCAATTCCGATTCGATGTCCTCCACCATACCGATCTCTCCCGCGACTCTGGCGTGGTCAACACCCTCGACCTCTCTACCCTCAACTGGGGTGCCTACGACCTCGTGGTGATCGACGAGTCGCACAACTTCCGCAACAACGCCCAGGCCAAGCAAGAAGAAGGCGAGAAACCCAAACGCAGCCGCTACGAACGGTTGATCCAGGACATCATTTGCTCGGGCAGTAAGACCAAAGTTCTCCTCCTCTCCGCCACCCCCGTCAACAATGAGCTGGCCGATCTTCGCAATCAGGTCTCCTTTATCGCTGGAGGGGATGTCGCCCGGCCCGAGGGAGCCGAGGCTGACGCTGCCTTTGCGAACGCTCTGGAGATTGCCTCCGTCAAAGAGACCACTCGCAAGGCTCAACAGCATTTCACCAATTGGGCCAGGAAACCCGCCGATCAACGCAGCAACAGCGAGCTACTCAAAGCGATCGGCGGCGATTTTTTCCGGCTCCTCGACGGCCTCAGCATCGCCCGCTCACGCAAACAGATTTCCCGACACTACCAGGACGAGATGGCAAAACTCGGCGGCTTCCCCCGCCGTCCGAAACCCGCCTCGCTTCACCCCCCGATCGATGACCGACCCGGCCAGATTTCCTTCGAGGAACTCAACGAGGAGATCGATAATCTTACCCTCGCCCTCTACCACCCCACCTCGCACCTGAGGACCGACCTGCCCCCGGCGATCCGGACTGCCTACTTCGACGAACAGACCCGCGGGTTCACCCAGGAGGGCCGCGAGCGGATCCTCATCGCCATGATGAAGGTCAACTTTCTCAAGCGCCTCGAAAGTTCCATCGACTCCTTCCGCCTCACCCTCCAGCGGACCATCGGGAAGATCGACCGCCTGGAAGAGAAATTCGGCGACTTCGAAACCTTTTCCGCTGAGAACGCCGAGATCGACTACGATGTCCTCGAGCCGGACATTCCGGACGACGATGATCTCAATCCCGAGGACTTCATGGTCGGAGGCAAACGCAAATTCCACTTGGGACACATCGACATTCCCAAGTGGCGCAAGGCCATCCAGAAAGACCGTGTCCAACTCCAGTATCTCTTCGACCGCGCGAAGACGACCACCCCCGCCCACGACGGCAAGCTCGCCCGCCTCCGCGAAGAGATTCTGCGGAAACTGGACCAGCCGTCCACGGATCTCGACAGCCACCCGAATCGAAAGGTCCTCATCTTTACCGCCTTCGCCGATACCGCACGGTATCTCTACGACAACCTCGCACCAGCCATACG
>CAYVUQ010000195.1:2086-3893 GCA_964454915.1 uncultured Puniceicoccaceae bacterium | reverse complement strand
GGAACCGTATCCCAACGCCCGCAGAAGGGTTGTGATGAGGAACTTGCGGCGGCGCCGGCGGCGGTCGAGGAAGACGTAGAGGAGGTCGTTCTGGTCGAACTGGGCCTCCAGCCAGGTCCCGCGGTCCGGGATGATGCGGAAGGAATGGAGCATCTTTCCGCTGGTGTGGGGTGCCTGTTCGAAACAGAGGCCCGGCGAGCGGTGGAGCTGCGAAACGATGACCCGCTCGGCACCGTTGATGATAAAACTACCCCGTGTGGTGATCATGGGCAGCTCGCCCATGTAAATCTCCTCCTCCTTCATCTGCTCGTCCTCGCGCAGCGAGAACTTGACGTACAGGCCCACGGAATAGGTGATCCCGTCGCGCAAGCACTCGATCTCGCTGAATTTCGGCTCGGTCAGCTTGTAGCTGGAAAAGTCGAGCGTGCAGCGACCGTCGTAGCTCTCGATCGGAAACACGTCGCGAAAAACGGACTGTAGCCCGACATTCTGGCGCTGGCTCGGGGCCACGCGCATCTGCAGAAACTCGGTAAACGAGTCGATCTGGTTCTGGATCAGGTTGGGCGGCTCGATGACCTCCTTCAGGCTTCCGAAGTTGATGCGTTCAGACATGGTGGCGGGTTAGTGCTGGATTCGATGGAACAGGGAGGGAAAAGCCACGGCGGAGCCGGGGCCGTACAACAGGACAGCCGCGCGGGAAACAACCCGCGCGGTCTGCCTGGAAATCGGTCTGTGGAAAAAAAATCGTGATGTTACTTGACCTCCACCTTGGCACCGGCGGCTTCGAGCTTCTTCTTGATCTCTTCCGCGTCGTCCTTGGTGGTCGCTTCCTTGACGGGTTTGGGAGCGCCTTCGACAAGCTCTTTCGCCTCCTTCAGGCCGAGGCCGGTGATGGCCCGGATTTCCTTAATGACGGCGATCTTGTTGGACCCGAAGTCGGCGAGGATGACGTCGAATTCGTCCTTCTCCTCTTCCACGGGCGCGTCTCCGCCAGCGGCTGCTCCGCCGGCCGCAACCGCGACCGGAGCGGCGGCACTCACGCCCCACTTCTCTTCGAGTTCCTTCACGAGTCCGGCGATTTCGAGCACGGACTGCGAGCTGAGCCATTCGATGACGTCTTCTTTGGTGATGTCTGCCATATGTACCTCCTGAGCGGGCAGCGTCCGGAGACCGGACTGATTAAGAGAGGAAATCCCCTACCCGCTTCACTCTTGGTTGTGTTGTTGTTGTTATGCTTGGGTTCGTTCCCCGGCGGCAAGGGGCCACCGGGAAAAAATCAGTTTTCGCCGCCCTTGTCCGCGTAGGCCTTGAGGACGTTGACCACGCTTTGGGGAACCGCATTGACCACGGTGACGAAGCGCTGGGCCGGAGTGTTGAGCAACGAAAGGAACTTCGCCCGCAGATCGTCCAGACCCGGAAGCTCGGCCAGCTCGAGAAGCTCGTCGGCGGTGACCGCCCGGTCGGACAGGATACCGGCCTTCATCTCGACCTTTTCCTTGTCCTTGAAGAACTTCTTCAGGACCTTGGCCACCCCGGAGGGGTTCTCGCCACCGACGATGATGGCGGTGGGCCCGTTCAGCCACTCGCGCATGTCGGGCTTTTCGCGACGGGTCAGGGCGAGGTTGAGAATGCTGTTCTTGACGACGTGAAATTCCGCGTTTTCGGCCGCCAGGGACGCGCGCAGGGTTTCCGTCTCCTCGACGGTGATGCGCTCGTAGTTGGCGAGGAAAACGTAATCGGACTTGCCGATGTGCTGATCGACGTCTTGGACGAGCGCGATGGGCTCTATGGAAGCGAGTTTCACAAC
>CAYVUQ010000195.1:0-2076 GCA_964454915.1 uncultured Puniceicoccaceae bacterium | reverse complement strand
GTCTCATGGCTGGGTCGGTTGGTTCAGTAGCTGGAGTATTCGGACGCGGCCAGGGCGATGCCCGGGCTCATCGTCGAGCTGAGGGTCAGGGCGCGGATGAACTTGCCGCGGAGGGACTCGGGACGGGTGCGACCGAGAACCTCGATCGCGGCCCGGGCGTTCTCCTCGATCTGTTCCTGCGAGAAGGAACGCTTGCCGATGACAATCGCCACGTTGGCGGTCTTGTCCATTTTGAACTCGACCCGCCCTGCCTTCACGGCACCGATGGCCTCCGCAAGATCGTCGGACACGGTACCGGACTTCGGGTTCGGCATCAGGCCACGGGGGCCGAGAACGCGGGCGACCTTGCGCACCTCCCGCATGGCGGCGGTGGTGGCGACGGCGACGTCGAAGTCGAGCCAGCCCTCCTGGACCCTGGCGATGAGGTCGTCGAGACCAGCCTCGTCGGCACCGGCGGCGAGAGCTTCCTCCGGGCTGGAGGTGAAGGCGATCACCCGGATCGTCTTCCCGCTGCCGTGGGGCAGGCTGACCGTACCGCGCACCATCTGGTTGCTCTGGCGCGGGTCCACCGAAAGGCGGGCCTGAAGCTCGATGGTTTCGTCGAACCTGGCTTTGGGGAGGCGGTGGAGAACCGCCACCGCATCCTTCAGAACCAGGGCTTCGCGTTCGGGAGTAAGTTCCTCCGCCGCGCGGAAACGTTTGCTGCGTGTTGCCGTTGACATGATTGCAATTCCTTTTTGAGGGGACCGGTCGGTCAATCGACGACCTCAATGCCCATGCTGCGGGCGGTCCCCATGATGATCCTGGCCGCCTGATCGGGGTCCGAGGCGTTCAGGTCGTTCTTCTTGATTTCGACGATTTCGTCGATCTGCTTGCGGGTCACCTTGCCTACCTTGTCCCGGTTCGGAACGCCGGAGCCCTTCGCCAGGCCGGCTGCCTTCTTGAGCAGGATGGGCGCGGGCGGGCTCTTCAGGATGTAGCTGAAGGAGCGGTCCGCGTACACGGTGATAACGACCGGCAGCACGGTACCGGCCTGTTCCTTGGTCCGCGCGTTGAAGTCCTTGCAGAAGGCCATGATGTTGACCCCCTGGGCACCCAGGGCCGGACCGACCGGCGGTGCCGGGTTGGCGGCACCCGCAGGCAGCTGCAGACGAATTTCTCCAATGACTTTCTTTGACATGGCTGTTCCTTATTCTTCCACCCTTTCGACCTGCCAGTATTCGAGGTCAACGGGGGTGAACCGTCCGAAAATGGATACCGAAACCTTGAGCCGACCACGCTCGGGATCGATTTCGTCGATCCGACCGGTAAGATTCGCAAAGGGACCGTCGTTGATTTTGACCTCTTCGCCGATATCGTACTCGATCCTCGGGCGTTCCTTGCCCTCGGCGTCGGTGACCTGTTTGAGAATACGGTCGATTTCCTCCTCTTTGAGAGGAACCGGACGCTCGCCGCCGACAAAGTTGATCACGCCCTGGGCGTCCTTGACGAAATACCAGGCCTCCTGATCGAGGTTTCCGTCGTCGTCGTACAGACGCATCTGCACGAAAATGTAACCGGGGTAGAACTTGCGGGTCCGCTGCGACTTCTTCCCGGACTTGATTTCGGAAACCGTCTCGGTCGGCATCAGCACCTGCGAGATCCGGTCGCCCATTTCCTCGATTTCCACGAACTTGTCCAGGTACGACTTGGCTTTTTGTTCCTGGTTGGAGAGGGTCTGGACGGCGAACCAGCGGTGCCCGCCGATAGTGCTGTTGGATGGCATGGGTTGCGGAAGGGGATCGACCGGATCAGGCGAGCGGGCGGAACCACTCGGTGACAAGTTCGATGGAATTCAGGAGGAAGAAGTCGGAAACCGAAATGAACACCCCGAGAATGGCTGCTCCGATCAACACAACGATGGTGTACTCACGGAGTTCCTTCCGGTTCGGCCAGGAGGCCTTGCGGAGCTCGATCATCATCTCCTTCCAGAAGGTGCGGATGGAACGGAACGGGTTTTTCATCTTATTCGATTTCGGAGTTGGCGGGAGAAGAGGGACTCGAACCCCCAGCCTACGGTTTTGGAGACCGTTGCTC
>CAYVUQ010000194.1:0-3944 GCA_964454915.1 uncultured Puniceicoccaceae bacterium | reverse complement strand
GGTGGCACACCGAAAGATACCGCGACGCACTGCTGGAATTGCTGGCCGAACGCTGCGGGCTGGACGGCACAAACATCGAGTGGACCCACGCACACGGCCCGACCTTCTTCGCGGAAAGGTACGGTGCCTGGAACGGTTCGCTCTACGGGACCAGCTCCAACCGGATGACGGCTGCCTTCCTGCGCATTCCCAACAGCCCCGGCCAGGCTCCGGGACTCTTTTTCGCCGGCGGATCGGCGCACCCCGGAGGTGGTATTCCCCTGGTTCTTCTCAGCGGCAAACTGGCGGCCGAAGCCTGCCTGAATCGTCTCGCTGCATGAAACGAATCGCGACCATCCTTCTCCTGGCCCTTTTCCTGTGGGCTTCGGCAGCAGCGCGGCCCAACCAACGGATCACCTCCCGCGCTCCAGAGCAGGGCAACGTGTCGGCGGAGGACAAGCGAGGCATCCTCTACGGACCCGATTTCGATTTTCTCGACGACACCAAGGACGGCATCTACCTGTTCTTCGCCGAAGGCTTGCAGATCATCGACAGCGACATGTCGGGTGGCCAGGAAGTGGAGGACAAGACCTTCGCCAACCGCTTCCGCCTGAGTCCCTACATCTCCTACGAACGTGGGGATACCACCAGATACGGCCTCACCTTCGACTATTCGTCCCACATCCACCTCCGCCGGACCGAACAACGCCTGAAGCTGATCATCGACAACGGCGAACTCTCCCCCCTGCCGGACACCCTCCCGGACGAAGAAGACAACGACGCCCAAATCGGCATCCAGCAGGAGATTCTGCGCCACACCTCCGCACGGGTGGGTGCCAGGATCAAGATTCCCCCGGTCGGCTACGGAATTGTCTCCTGGGGACGTGGCTATCGGGTCGGCAACTCGTGGCAACTAAGGCCAAACGCGGACGTTTTTTACCGGACCGACAGCGACGGGTTCGGCACCGGCTCCCATTTTCTTTTCGGTCGCTGGTGGGACCGCTACCGCTTCAAGAGTTCGTCGGGCATGAGGATCACGGAGTCCACGACCGGCTTCGAATGGGCCTCCGCCTGGAGCATCGCGCGGGTGGTCCGCCTGATCGAGGGAACGAAGGATCCGCCCCTCGTCTCGACCAGGGACATGAACGAAGGGCTCGACCTGAGCTACCGCATCTCCGGCCACATCAGCGGGCACAAGACCATCGACGAGCACCGGGTGACCCTCACCTACCGTTATCCCATCCGCAAGAACTGGTTCTTCCTGGTCCTGGCTCCGGAGCTGCGCTGGAAACGGGACAACGACTGGGCACCCGAGCAACGCCTGCGGATCGGGGTCGATCTCCTTTTCTGGGGCGTCACCCGCTGAAAGAGCCTCCGCAGGGAAGCATTTCCGTTGACACCCGCCCGAGCCACCGTTTGCTCAGCCCTTTTTCCACAACACTTCACCAGAGTTTCTCAACCACACCCATCATGCCAGTAGCAAAGAAAGCCACGAAAAAGGCGGTCCGCAAGGCCGCCCGCAAAACCGCCCGCAAGTCGGCATCGCCCAGCAAGAGCATCTACGAGTTCGGCAAAAAGACCGACGGTAATGCGAAGCAACGCGAACTCCTCGGGGGCAAAGGTGCAAACCTCGCCGAAATGGCCCGCATCGGGCTCCCGGTGCCTCCGGGGTTCACCATCACCACCGAGGTCTGCACCTACTACTACGAAAACGGTCGGCAGTATCCAAATACTCTCGACGCGGACATGCGCAAGGCAGTCGCATCGATCGAGAAACAGCTCGGCAAGAAATTCGGTGCCGACAAAAAGCCGCTTCTCCTCTCGGTCCGCTCCGGTGCCCGCGAGTCGATGCCGGGCATGATGGACACCATCCTGAACCTCGGGCTCAACGACAAGACGGTCGAGGCCCTCGCCAGCGAATCCGGAAACCCGGCCTTCGCCTACGACTGCTACCGCCGCTTCATCGGCATGTACGGTGACGTGGTCATGGGCGTGCAGCCCCTCCACGAGAACGACCACGAACCGTTCGACGCCTGCCTCGACGAGCTGAAGAACGAAGTCGGCGTGGAAATGGACAACCAGCTCACCGAGGAGCACCTCAAGGAGCTGATCAAGCGCTACAAGGCACTCATCAAGAAGCGCACGAAGTCCGCCTTCCCCCAGGACGTCTATCAACAGCTCTGGGGTGCCGTCGGCGCGGTCTTCGGTTCCTGGCAAAACGAACGGGCGATCCTTTACCGCCAGAAGTACAACATCCCCGCCGAGTGGGGTACCGCCGTCAACGTGCAGGCGATGGTCTTCGGAAACATGGGCGACACCTCGGCCACGGGCGTGGCCTTCACCCGTGACCCGGCCAATGGCGAAAAGGTCTTCTACGGCGAGTACCTGATCAACGCGCAGGGCGAAGACGTGGTGGCGGGCATCCGCACGCCCAAACCGATCGCCCAGCTGAAGGATGAGATGCCCAAGGCCTACGACGAACTCGAAAAAGTCCGCGGTCGCCTGGAGAAGCACTTCAAGGACATGCAGGACTTTGAGTTCACCGTCGAGGAAGGCACCCTCTACATGCTCCAGACCCGCAACGGCAAACGGACCGGTCTGGCCGCCGTGCGCATCGCGGTGGAGCTGGTCAAAGAGCGGTTGATCAACCAGAAGACCGCCCTTCAGAAGATTCCGGCCGACTCCATCTCCAGCCTGCTGGTGGCGGTCTTCGACGAAAAAGCACTGAAAAAGGCCCAGCGGCTCGCTTCCGGTCTCCCGGCCGGCCCCGGTGCCGCCACCGGTAAAATCTGCTTTACCGCAAACAAGGCGGAGGATGTCGCCAAGTCCGGCGGTCGTGCGGTTCTCTGCCGCGTGGAAACCACCCCCGAAGACCTCCGCGGCATGATCGCCGCCGACGGCATCCTGACCTCGCGCGGCGGTGTCAGCTCCCACGCCGCGCTGGTCGCCCGGCAGATGAACAAGGTCTGCGTCTGCGGTGCCTCGGACATCGTCATCAACTACGCGGCCCGCACCCTCAGTGTCAACGGAACCGCCCTCAAGGAGGGTGACAACATCTCCATCGACGGCACCACCGGCGAAATCTACGCCGGGCACATCGAGACGGCACCTTCGGAAGTGGACCAGGTCCTCTCGGGCAAGAAAAAGCCGTCCTCCAGCTACACCTACAAGTTGTTCGATCAGGTGATGAGCTGGGCGGACAAAGCGCGAAAGCTGAAGGTGCGCACCAATGCAGACTCGCCCGAACAGGCCAAAACGGCCGTCGCCCTCGGCGCGGAAGGCATTGGCCTGTGCCGGACCGAGCACATGTTCTTCGAAGGCGACCGCATCAACCACATGCGGCAGATGATTCTGGCCACCGATGAGAAGGAACGCCGCTCGGCCCTCGCCAGGTTGCTCCCCTACCAGCGGCGCGACTTCACCGGTCTCTTCAAGGCAATGGGCGGTCGCCCCGTCACCATCCGCCTGCTGGACCCGCCGCTGCACGAGTTCCTGCCGCACGACGAATCGTCGAAGCGGGAGCTGGCCAACGCTCTCGGAGTCGATGTGGATATCATCTCGAACCGCGTCCGTGCTCTGCACGAGGCCAACCCGATGCTGGGCCACCGCGGCTGCCGTCTCGGCATCTCCTACCCGGAAATCACCGAGATGCAGGCCCGCGCCATTTTCGAAGCGGCGGCGGCATGCTACAAACTCAAGAGGCCGATCAAGGTGATCCCCGAGGTGATGGTGCCACTCGTTGGATTTGCCGACGAGCTGAAGAACCAGTCGGCAATCATCCACCGCGTGGCTTCCGAGGTCATGGCTTCCAGGAAGGTCAAGTTCGCCTATCTGGTCGGCACCATGATCGAAGTGCCCCGCGGTGCCCTGACCGCCGACGAGATCGCGGATAGTGCGGAGTTCTTCAGCTTCGGCACCAACGACCTCACCCAGACCGGGCACGGAATTATCCGCCAAGAACCCCG
>CAYVUQ010000193.1:0-3966 GCA_964454915.1 uncultured Puniceicoccaceae bacterium | reverse complement strand
TTTCGATCCCGATCCCGATCCCGATCCCGATTTCGATAGCGATTCATGCTCTTAACCAAGCAGGAGCGCGGCCCGTGTCGAGCACGGGCCCTACAGCCCTCTATCCGTTTGCGGCGGATGCTACATTCTTTTATGGGCGGGACCGTTTGTGGCGGACGGGAATGTCCGCCTTTTCGGATGGTCAGTTTTTCGCTGCGGCCAATTCGGCGGCCTTTTTGATGACGGCTTCGGAGACGTTCCTTGGAGTCTGCGCGTAGTGCGAGAATTCCATGGAGAATTGACCCCGGCCCGAGGTCATCGTGCGTAGCGAGCCAATGTAGCCGAACATCTCGCTCAACGGGCACTCGGCCTTGATCCGAACGCCGGTGGCCGTCGGTTCCTGGGAAAGGATGACGCCGCGTCGGCGGTTCAGGTCTCCGATGACATCCCCCATCTTGTCCTCGTTGCAGAAGACATCGACCTTCATGATCGGCTCGAGAATCTCGGGCGCGGCCTTGGGGACGGTCTGGCGGTAGGCGGCGCGGGCCGCCGTTTCGAAGGCCACCGCGGAGGAGTCCACCGCGTGGAAAGCACCGTCGTCGAGGCTGACCTTGAAGTCCATGCAGGGATAGCCTGCGAGAACGCCCTTGTCGATGGAGGACTTGAAGCCCTTTTCGACGGCGGGCCAGAATTCGCGCGGCACGTTCCCGCCGACGACCTTGGATTCGAACTCGAAGCCGGAGCCCGGTTCGAGCGGCGTGAGGGTGTAGTCGATCTTGGCGAACTGTCCGGCACCCCCGGACTGCTTCTTGTGGGTGTAGGAGTCGTTGACCTCGCGGGTGATGGTTTCGCGGTAGGCGACCTGGGGCTCGCCGACAGAGACCTCGACGTTGTGGGTGCGCTTGAGGATGTCCACCTTGATGTCCAGGTGGAGCTCGCCCATACCCTTGAGGATGGTTTCGCCGGATTCCTCGTCGGTCTCGACGCGGAAGGACGGGTCCTCGGCCACCATTTTGCCGAGGGCGAGGGAGAGTTTTTCGGCGTTGCTCTTGTCTTTGGGCTGCACGGCGATGGAGATGACCGGGTCCGGGAAGACCATCGGCTCCAGGGTGGCCGGATCGTTGGGATCGCAAAGGGTGTGCCCGGTCTGGACCGACTTCATGCCCAGGAGCGCGACAATGTCACCGGCGTGGGCGTTTTCGACCTCTTCGCGGGAATCGGCGTGCATCTGGATGATCCGTCCGATCCGCTCCGTCTTGCCGGTGGCGGTGTTGAGGACCGACTGGCCTTTCTCGATGGTGCCGGAGTAGATGCGGGTAAATGTGAGAGCCCCGTACTTGTCGTCCATGATCTTGAAGGCGAGGGCGCGGAGCGGCTCGCCGTCCTTTACGTAGGCGAATTCGCCGGTCGGATTGCCCTCGAGGTCGATTTCCGGCTGAGGCGGAACCTCGGTCGGGGAGGGCAGGTAATCGACGACTGCGTTGAGGACGTTCTGCACGCCCTTGTTCTTGAAGGAGGAACCACAGTAGGTCGGGAAGAAGTCGAGCTCGATGGTCCCCTTGCGGATACAGCGTTTGATGGTGGGGATGTCCGGCTCGTTGCCCTCGAGGTAGGCCTCCATCACCTCGTCGTCCTGTTCCACGGCGGTCTCGATGAGTTTCTCGCGGTACTCTTCGACCTTGTCCTTCATGTCGTCGGGAACGGGAGTGATTTCAAAATTGAGCGGGTTGCCCGTGTCGTCCCAGACGTAGGCTTCGCGGGTCAGGACATCGACCACGCCCTTGAAATCGCTCTCGGTGCCGATGGGCAGGGTCATGACCAGCGGGGTGGCACCGAGGACATTTTTCACCTGATCGACCACGCGGTAGAAGTCCGCACCGATACGGTCGAGCTTGTTGACGTAGATGACGCGGGCGACCTTGGAATCGTTGGCGTAGCGCCAGTTGGTTTCGGACTGGGGCTCGACGCCACCGGAACCGCAGAAGACCCCGATCCCGCCGTCGAGCACCTTGAGGGAGCGGTACACCTCGATGGTGAAGTCAACGTGTCCGGGGGTGTCGATGATGTTGAGGCGGTGGTCGTTCCAGAAACAGGTGGTCGCGGCGGACTGGATGGTGATCCCGCGTTCCTGTTCCTGCTCCATGAAGTCGGTGGTGGCCGCGCCGTCGTGGACCTCGCCCATCTTGTGGATGCGGCCGGTCAGCAGCAGCACGCGCTCGGTGGTGGTGGTCTTGCCCGCGTCCACGTGCGCGAAAATGCCGATGTTGCGGTATTTGGATAGGTCGATGCTCATGATGGTCTGTGAAATGTTGCGAAGCGGTCCCGGGGCCGCGGATTCTGTGTTGTGTTGTGTTGTGTTCGGAAGCTCTTTCTGGTTAAAAAAACCGCTGAAGTTAGAGTTTGACGGCGGGACCGCAAGGAAAGAAATGCTCAATCCCGGTCCAGACGGCTTTCGCTGTCGATGGCTGCGCCGCCTTGCGCGGCGGCGCGGGCGCGCAGCCGGAGGCCCTGAAGCCGGATGAAGCCCGTGGCGTCGCCGGGGTCGTAGTCGCTTTCGGTTCCCTCCATGGATGCGACGTCAGCGTCGTAAAGCGAGAGCGGGCTCTTCCGGCCGGTGGTGGTGATGCCGCCTTTGTAGAGCTTGAGCCGCACGGTTCCTGTCACGGTTTTCTGACTGTCGTTGATGAAGGCCTGGAGTGCCTCCCGCTCGGGTGCGTACCAGAATCCGTAATAGACCAGATCGGCGTAGCGGGGCATGAGGGTGTCGCGCAGATGGCACAGCTCGCGGTCGAGGGTCAGGCTTTCGACCTGGCGCCGGGCGTGGAGAAGGATCGTTCCGCCCGGGGTTTCGTACACGCCGCGACTCTTCATCCCCACGAAGCGGTTCTCCACCAGGTCAACCCGCCCGATGCCGTGTTCTCCGGCGATGGTGTTGAGCCTCCGGAGGATACCCGCGGGGGTGTCCTCTTCTCCGTCCACAGTCACACAGTCACCGTGTTCGAACCCGATCTCGATCTCGCGCGGTTGGTCGGGTGCGAGAACCGGATCGGTGGTGAGCTTGAACATGTCGCGGTTCTCTTCTGTGGAGGGGTCGAACCAGGGGTCTTCGAGGATTCCCGCTTCGTAGGAGATGTGCAGGAGATTCCGGTCCATCGAATAGGGCTTCTTAGCGCTGGCTTCGACCGGCACCCCGTGGTCGCGGCAGTAGGCGATCATTTCCGATCGGCCGGGAAAGGTCTTTCGGAATTCGGGATCCCGCCAGGGGGAGATGATCTTCAGGTCCGGTGCCAGTGCGGCATAGGTCAGCTCGAACCGGCACTGGTCGTTCCCCTTGCCGGTGGCACCGTGGGCGACGGCGTCGGCCTTTTCGCGGCGGGCGATCTCGATCTGCGCCTTGGCAATCAACGGACGCGCGATGGAGGTCCCCAGGAAGTATTGCCCCTCGTAGAGAGTGTTCGCGCGGAACATCGGATAGATGAAGTCGCGGGCGAATTCCTCGACCAAATCGACTGTGTAGTGTGTGGTCGCCCCGGTTGCCTTCGCCTTTTCGGCGAGCCCGTCGAGCTCCTCCTCCTGGCCGACGTCGGCGGCGAAGGTGATGATCTCGGCGTCGTAGTGCTGTTTCAGCCAGTGGACGAGGACAGAGGTGTCGAGACCCCCGGAATAGGCGAGGACAATTTTCATGGACGGAGTTTTCGACGGTGGAACGATCCTTGTAAAGCCAGGACTGCGTTACTTTGAAGCCAGAAGCTTTGCCATCAGATCGTTCATGCTTCGGACAACGGAGCCGGGGTCTTCGACGAGACCTGCGGAGAGGCGGCAGCCTTCGAAGATCTGTTCGGTGATGGCTCCTGCGAGTTCCGGGTTTTCCTCCTTCAATCCGACCAGATCGCGCACCAGCGGGTGCCTCGGGTTGAGCTCGAAGCGGACCGGGCTCTCGGGCATGGCCGTGCCCTCCTGGTTCTTGGCCTTCATCACCCGGCGCAT
>CAYVUQ010000192.1:0-3991 GCA_964454915.1 uncultured Puniceicoccaceae bacterium | reverse complement strand
GACATGGACACCGAATCACCGATCAAACCGGCCGACCTGCGGGGCATCCTCAAGTATGTCCCGATGTTCCGCGGCCAGACATTCGTCGTGGCGGTGGACGGCAGTATCGTTGCCCACGAGGGATTCCGCAACCTTCTGATGGACCTGGCCGTGCTGCGGAGCTTGAATATCCGCGTGGTCCTGGTCCACGGAGTGGGACGCCAGATTCGCTCCCTTGCCGAATCGAGGGGCACCACCATCGACGACCCCTACGGCTCGGGTCCGACGGACGAGGAAACCCTCGCCATGGCGATCGACGCTTCAGGCCAGGTGAGTGCCCGTATCCTCGCCCGGTTCACCGATCTGGGTATCCATTGCGCGATCCCCAACGCAGTCCGTGCGACAGAAAAAGGCATCATCCGCGGCACCGACCACCTTCTCACGGGCAAGGTCGAAAAGGTGGACGCGGGCCTGCTGGGCGACCTTCTGACCGCCGGAATCACTCCGCTCATCAGCCCTGTGGCAGCGTCGAGGAGCGGAAAGATTCTGCGGGTCAACTCCGACTGGATCGCCGCCGAAACCGCCGCCTGTCTCAGGGCTTCCAAGCTGATCTACCTGACCCCCCATCCGGGACTCGTTCTGCAGGGGCGCTCGCTGCTCAACGTGCCGGCCGATGAGCTGCGCACCCTGGTCCGCGACAAACCCGACGCCATCCCCGACGCCATCCGGTCCAAGGTCGAGGCTTCGCTTTCGGCACTCTCACGGGGCACTCCGCGCGCCCACGTTTTGGACGGACGGATTTTTGGCGCGCTCCTGACCGAGGTGTTCGACAAGGTCGGCCTCGGCACCATGATCCACAGCAACGAATACGACCAGATTCGCCGCGCGCGCCCCGACGACGTCCAGGCATTGCACAATCTGATCGCGGTCGCGGCCTGGAGCGACGCTCTGCGCGAGCGCAGCCTGCAGTCGGTTGAGGAGGGCCTGGAGGAGTTTTTCTTGTACGAGATCGACGGCAGCCTGGTCTCCTGCGCTGCGCTCGTCCCCTTTCCCGATGGACAGTCTGCCGAGTTGGGGAGCGTCTTCGTGCAACCCTTCCACCAGGGCCGGGGCGTGGGGCTGAAGATGGTCCGCTACGCCGAAAAAGAAGCGCGCGCGCGGGGATGTGAACGGCTCTTCGCCCTCAGCACCCAGAGCTTCGCCTTTTTCCGCGAGGTGTGCGGTTTCACCGAAACCACCATCGACGAACTTCCCGAACTCCGGCGCAGTGTGCTCGAAAAGGAAGGACGCCGCTCCAAAATCCTGGTCAAGGATCTTACGGTCGCAGAGGAGAGCCGCACCTGATGCACCTCACCGACCTCAACCGCGCCGGCGGAATCGGCTCGAACAGCCTGTTCGTGGAGATAGGACCTTTCCGGGTGTTGGTGGACGCCGGACTCCACCCGAAACGGATCGGAACGGAGGCCGTGCCGTCGTTTGACGGAATCGGACACTCCGCTCTCGACCTGATCATCCTGACTCACTGTCACCTCGACCACCTGGGTGCCCTCCCCATCGCCGCACGCAAACATCCCCAGGCGGAGATATGGATGTCCCGCGAATCATCCATCCTGGCCCCGCGGATGATGCGAAATTCGGTCCGGGTGATGAGCCGCCAACGCGAGGAACAGGGGATACCCGAGTTTCCGCTCTACACCGATGGCGAGGTCCGTGCCCTCGAACAACGTTTCCTCGCCATGCCCGTTGGACGGGTCAGCGAGTTTCACTGCCACGGAGAGGTCCTCGAGGTCGAATTCTCCCACGCCGGCCATGTGCCGGGAGCCGTCAGCGTGTATCTGCGCCACGGCAAGGAGTCCCTTCTCCTCTCCGGAGACATCCTGTTCACCGACCAGCAGATTCTGCCAGGTGCTACCCCGGAGCGCTACGATGCGGTCAACACCCTCGTGCTGGAAACAACGCGGGGTGCCACCACCAGGGCCGAAGGTTGCAGCCGGACGGAGGAGACCGAGCGACTGATCTCCACCGTGGCGGACACCATCCGGCACGGCGGATCGTGCCTCCTGCCTGTTTTCGCTCTGGGGCGGATGCAGGAGATCCTCAGCATCCTCCACGACGGATTCCGCTCGGGACGCATTCCCGAATGCCCGGTTTTCACCTCCGGCCTGGGAATGGACCTGGCCAATTATTTCGACACTCTTTCCAGGAAGAACAGTCCCCTCCAGTTTCGGAAGAGGATTCTCAAAGACCTCGGTGCCCGGAAGGTGCCCCACGACATCCGGCCCGGTCGCAATCCTCCGGGACCCGCCGTTTACGTGGCCAGCAGCGGCATGGTCGTCCAAAACACTCCGTCCTACAGCCTGGCCGCAGCCATGCTCGGGGACTCCGCCAATACGGTCTGCTTCGTCGGCTACTGCGACCCGGACGCCCCGGGGCACGGGATTCTGACCGCCGGCCACGGCAGCACGGTCTTTTTCGACGCCCTCGACTTCGAAACTCCCTGCAGGGCGCGCGTGGAGCGGTTCGATCTGAGCAGCCACGCCGACCGGAATGAGCTGCTCGACTACGCCATCGCCAACAATCCCTCGACGGTCGTTCTCAGCCACGGTGACCCGGAGGCACGCGCATGGTTCGAAGAAGAGCTGTACGCAAGCGTGCTCGACGCCCGGATCATCGATCCGACACCCCTGGCACGGATTCACTGCTGAGAACGCGTTATACCTTCGTGCGCTGCCGCACGGCTGCCATACCCCCGTCCACCGACCAGACCTGGCCCGTCACCCAATCGTTCTCCGGCTGGCTCAGCCAGAAAAGCAACGAAGCAATGTCGGCAGCCTGGCCGACCCGCCCGAGCGGATGCATGGCAGCCGAAAGCTTACGACCTTGTTCCGAACCGAGAAGCGACTTCGCCATCTCCGTGTCCATCATCCCGGGTGCCACCGCGTTGACCCTTATCCCCTTGCCCGCGTAGGTCGAGGCGGCACTCCGCACCAACCCGTCGATTCCGGCCTTGGCCGCCGCAATGGCCTCGTGGTTGGGGACACCGACCTGGGCCGCCACAGTGCTGACCAGACCCACCGATCCACATCCCGCCTTCATCATCGGGCGAACCACCGCCCGCAACCCGTAAAAGGCGGAACGCAGGTTGATCGAGAGCGTCTCGTCGAACTCCTCGTCCGAGATGGAATGGGCTGGCTTCAAAATGATGGAACCGACGCAGTGGAGATAGGCATCGATCCGGCCCGCCTTCTCCATCCACTTATCGACCACCTCGTTCACCTGGGACGAAACCGTGGCATCGGCCACATACGTGACCACCCCGGGATTCCGCTCGACGAACGAACGGAGCTTTTCCTCCGAACGGGAAAAGCCCCCCACACGCCATCCGGCGTCGATGAAGCGCGTGGCGAGTGCGGCACCGACGCCACCGGTCACACCCGCGATGAGAACGCACGGAGAGTCGTTGTTTTCATGGGCCATACCCGGCAGTAAGGCCAACCCTCGGGCCGATGCAAACGGCAGGGGAACTCAATCCCCCGGACAACAGAGGAAGTCGTGCACCTTGTAACGATTCAAAGTCCGTCGCGCCCAATCAAGCGTCTCGTTGACAGCCCGTTCCTTTACCGCACCCCGGTCTCCCGGCAGAACCAACCGCTTCGACCAAACGCCGGAAGGTGAAAAGTGCGCCGCATAAACGGTTCCCACCGGATTATCGGCCGTCCCGCCGTCGGGCCCGGCAAAACCGGTCACCGAAAACGCGTAGTCCGCACTCATTCTCTCCGCAACGCCAGTCGCCATGGCCACCGCAGTCTCAGCCGACACCGCGCCATGCTGGAGAAGCAACGGTTCCGGCACATCCAGCATCTGCACTTTCGAAGCGTTGGTGTAGGCCACCACCCCGCCGACAAAAACCTTGGAAGCCCCCGGCACGTCGGTAAACGCACTGGCCAGCAGTCCGCCGGTGCAGGACTCCGCCACCGCCAGCGAACGGTCCCAGCAACGCAACTGCAGGACC
>CAYVUQ010000191.1:0-3991 GCA_964454915.1 uncultured Puniceicoccaceae bacterium | reverse complement strand
AAGTTTGGGTGTGGGTGTCGGGCTCCTTCCCGCAGCGGTTCCACAGCCAGGCCAATACGACCCCGGCGGTCTTTCCCAGCCCCGTGGGGATGTCGATGAGGCGGGAGCGGCAGTCGGGGTCGGTAGCCAAGCGTTCCTGCCAGGGGTAAGGCGGGTGGCCGGTGGCTATCTTAAAAAAATCGGGATAAGTCATCGGATTAGGAGCATAAGGGGCGGGTTGGAAAGGTTGCGATTCCAAAATCCAGAAGCTTCAGAACGTCTGAGACAGCCGGAGAAACTGCTCTCTTATTTCCACGAAAGCATACACGACGTAGAGACTCATGGCGACGGCTCGTTCGGAATTCAGAACCGGGGGTGCAGCCGGGGAGTAAAATTTCGTGGTAGGATTGGAAACTCATCTTTACACCTGATTGGCTCGGGGTTTGTAGGCGAGTTGCTCTTCGAACACAGCTCGATCTTGTTCGATTAGGGCTTCCAGTTCCTCCGGCTTGGGTAGTGCGACGAGGTAGCGGGAGACGAAGAGTTGGCGGTCGTCGAGCCCGGCGGTGGCGTATTCGACCTTGGTCTCGGATTTATCGGTGCAGAGGAGAAGGCCGACGGGCGGATTATCACCCTCTTCCATCATCTGCTCTTTCCAGAAGTTTAGGTAAAAGTTCATTTGGCCGGCATCCCCGTGTTCGAATTTCCGGGTTTTGAGGTCGATGAGGAGGTGGCAGCGGAGGATGCGGTGGTAGAAGACGAGATCGATGTAGTCGTGCTCGTTGCCGACGGTGATGCGCTTTTGCCGGGCCTCGAAACAGAAGCCGCTGCCGAGTTCGAGCAGGAAGGCCTGGAGGTGGTCCAGCAACGCCGTTTCCAGGTCCTTCTCCAGGTAGCTCGGTTTCTCCGCAATGCCGGTGAACTCGAGGATATAGGGATCGCGGATAATGTCGGTGAATGACTGAGGCGATTCGGAGGCCTGCTCCCGGGCGCGGTTGATGACCGTTTCTTTCTCCGAGGAGAGGCCCGTGCGCTCGTAAAGAAGCGATCCGATTTGTCGCTGGAGCTGGCGCTTGGACCAGTTGCCTTTGAGGCATTCGTTTTCGTAGAAGGCGCGTTTCCACGGGTCGTCGAGACGAACCAGCTCGGCGAGGTGGGTCCAGGAGAATTCAAGGATCTTCTCGGCGGGGAGTGGAATCGGTTGGTCTTGATTCGATTTCCGCACCGCCGGTGCGGAAATTTCGGGCTTTGCCTTGCCGTCGCTCAATTTCCTCACCAGCGGTGCGGAAATCTCGGATTGCAGTTGCGGATAGGTGTCATAGAGGAGACGCATTCGCTCGAGCATGTCGGGACTGACGCCCGAGACGGATTGTGATTTCAGGTCGGCGGACAAGCGAACGAGCAGCCGTGTGCCATAAGCCGCCCGATCCTCACCGTTTTGTTCATACTCTTTGATATAGGAACCTATCAGCCAGTTCCGCAGAATGAGGTGTCGGTTCACCGCTCCGACCGCCTTCTGTCGGGCTTCCTGGTGGGCATCCGCGATTGCGGTTATGAGGGCCTCGTATTTCATATGTCTTGGGCGTCTGCGGAGGCCCGCCCGTCGGCGGCCCGAAGAAGGGTTTCGAGGAAGGGAAGTCGGAAGGGGCCGAGTTCGGGGTCGTCCCGGAGGGCGAGCATGCGGGAAAGCCAGGAGTTTTTGCCGGAGGAAGCGCCCATGCGCATGAGGGCAAGATCCAGTTTCGTTGGTCCGACGGTTGAGCCGTCGGGCAGCTCGACTGCCGGAAGTTCCTCGCCGTCCCAAACGCCGCGGGCGAAAAGGCGGTCGGGATCCGCGGGCTCGGTTTCGCCGGGCATGGAGCGAAGGGAAAGGCGTATTTTGCCGTGGTGGGTCGCGAGCAGGTAGGCCGGTTGTTTCTTGGCAAAAGCGGCGAAAACTCCGTAAGGAACCCTGACGCTTTCGTCGCGGGACGGGCGGGTCCAGCCTTCTGCCGGAGATTCCGCGTCCGGGTCGAAGTCGCGCCAATAGACGTGAACATCCGCGCTCCCGGAGTCGCGGATATAGCGGGAGACGTCTAGGTCGTTACCGGAAAGGTCCGGCGTGGTGTCGAAAAGCTCGATCAAATCTTTCCGCCGGATAACGGGGCGGATTTTTGTTTCGGGCTTCCAGGTTAAATTCCGCAGGTCGGCCGGCAAGGCGGAGGTGCGTCCCCCGAGGCTTTCGCTTGCTTCGCGCAATTCGGAAAAGGTGTAGGGAAGCGAGCGGGCATCTTTGTCGTCGGTTGGTTGTAGATCGAGCCAATGGATGGAGCCGCCACTTTCTTGTTCCCCATATCGGTTACAGCGGCCGAATCGTTGAACCAACGAGGACAATGGAGCGACTTCCGTAACGAGCGTCTTTGCGGAAACATCGACCCCGGCTTCGACGGCCTGAGTGGCGACGACGATGCGGTCACCGGGTTGATGTAACACGGCCTCTTGGGCGCTTCGATCCGGGCGGCGAAAGCGAGAGTGGACCAGCCCGATCGGCGTGTCGGGGCAGTGGCCGCGGAGGGCTTGCGCGAGGGCCTGTGCCCGTTCGACCCGGTTCACGATCAGGAGGGTAAGCGTATCTTTTTGGTGAGTATCGGCGGCAAATCGGGCCAATTCGTCCGTGTAGTTCTTGAGGTCGGCGGTTTTGTCGCTTTCTGGGGCAATAGGGGCTTTCTGGAGCGTTTTTGGTGCGTTCGTTCTTTGATGGACTGCGGGGTGCTTTTTGTCTTCCTCGGTCAACGCGAGTGTTTGAAGGGAGCTTGTGGCGTCCTTTCCAAAGTCGGCTGTGGAGAGTTGCCCGGCGTCGAGCGTTGCGCTCATCCACCAGGTGGCCGAACTCCGTGCGGTTCCCAGCTTCTGCCGGAAGCCCTGAAGTTGTGCGCTGGTTTCTATGCCGACGCCCATGAGCTGGGTTTCGTCGATCACCCAGAGTGCGTCGTTGTTAAGCAGAGCAAAGTGGATGGGCCAGCGGTAGCGGGACATGCCGTAGCCGCGGTTGAGGGCGCGGGAGAGGAGCATGTCCTGGGTGCCGATGAGGATGGCGTTGTCTTCCGGGTAGAGGTCCCAGTCTTTGTCGCTGGGGTTTTCCCCGCCCATGAGGAGAACGATGCGCGGTTTTCCTTTTTTGGGATCGTCGGCTATGAGTTTCGCCTCAACCAATTTCTCGACCCATTTCCGGGCCTCCTCTTCCGTCTGCTCGACCAGCGTCCGCATGGGCAGGCAGTAAACGAGGCGGCGGGGCCAATGGGTGTGGTGGTTAAGTGGTGGAGTAGTGGAGTCGGAAGTTTGGGTGTGGGTGTCGGGCTCCTTCCCGCAGCGGTTCCACAGCCAGGCCAAAACCACCCCTGCCGTCTTGCCCAGCCCGGTGGGGATGTCGATGAGGCGGGAGCGGCAGTCGGGGTCGGTCACCAGGCGTACCTGCCAGGGGTAAGGCGGGTGGTCGGTCGCCTTTTCAAAAAACTCGGGGTAAGACATCGGTCCAAGAGCATAAGGGGCGGGTTTTAGCAGTTGCGATTCCAAAATCCAGAAGCCCGAGAACATCTGCAATAGCCGGAGAAACTGCTCTCTCATTTCCACGAAAGCACGCACGACGTAGAGACTCATGGCGACGGCTCGTTCGGAATTCAGAACCGGGGGTGCCATAATGGCACCGTGTTCGGCAGGGAGGATAGCACCTGCCACCGTGGGAACTTGAGGTGCCAGGTTGACACCTCAAGCTAGCGAATTCGTGCTGATCCAACTGAAATGCGAAATCCAACGGGAAGCGCTTTGCGTTGCGTTTGACGGCACGATTGAGCTGCTTCGTCTCCACTCTGTAGATGCCTGTGCGGGTACTGTCGATGACGACGGACGTATCCCGGATCTTGTGGATACGGATGTTCTCAGGAACGGTTGGGCTCGCTTCAGTCATATCCGTCTAACAGGGTAGGATCGGACAACAAAACCTCCGCGCCCTCCGGGGCGCGGCCCCATTGCAGCG
>CAYVUQ010000190.1:0-3996 GCA_964454915.1 uncultured Puniceicoccaceae bacterium | reverse complement strand
TCACTGTAGCTGATCGAGAACTCGATATCGGCCCGCCGCTGGGGATAGGCGTTGATGTTGGTGATCACGCTATCGAGGAATTTGCCGTTGGGCACGATCATCTTCTTGCCGTCGAAGCTCTTGATCTCGGTGGTGAGCATGTCAATGCCCTCTACCACGCCGCAGACCCCGCCCCCGTCGATGACGTCGCCGGTTCGGAAGGGGCGGAACAGGAGGATCATGACACCGGCGGCGAAATTGGAGAGGGAGCCTTGCAGGGCGAGGCCAACCGCCAGGCTGGCGGCACCGAGGATGGCGATCACGGAGGTGGTCGGTACCCCGAGCTTGCTGAGGGCCGCCACGATGACCACCGCCATCAAAAGGTAGTAGATAACACTTCCGACGATGCGGGAGAGAGAGATGTCGATGTTATTCTTTTCGCAGGCCCTGGTGAACAGATTCTTGACGAGTCGGCTACCGTACATCCCGACGAAGAAGATGATTGCAGCGAAAAGAATGCGGAGGAACCAGTCGGCGAGAAGGTTGTCGATGTTGTCGATGGATACGTAGGCGAGAGTCTGGATGGCGGTCATGGCGGAGATGTGTTGAGTGTTGAGCAATCAGATGGTGGAAGCGGGATACTGAAATGGTTTTTCGGTGGCGGAGGGGGGTCAAGTCCTATCTGCGTGGCTCCTGTGCCTGTCAACCCCCTGAACGGACCGGCTGGAAGCCTCTTTCCCTCAGGATTTCCTCCACCTTGTCGCGGCAGTCGCCCTGGAGCAGGAAACCGTCGGCGATCACCGCTCCGCCCGTTCCGAGGCTTGTTTTCAGATTCTTAAAGAGACGCTCGGAGGAGTGACTGTCCAGGGTCGCCAGTCCTCTCAAAGTGGTGACGGTTTTGCCGCCACGTCCGGACTTCTCGCGGCGGATTTCGACCCGCAGACCGGGTTTGCGCGGGGAGGGCTTGTCCTTCGGAGCCGGGGGAGGGGTTCCCGTTGGGAGAGCACCCGGGTCGAGCCCGGTGAAGGGGTTTTCTCCCGCGAAGGGCGTTGGTGCGCTCCCGGTTTCGATTTTCTGTTTTTTCCGTGGCATGGGGCTCAGAGGTCGCGTCCGTGGGAGCGGTAAAATCCCCTTGCGGCTTCCTCGCTGCCCATGAAGAAACGGACGGTTTTTGGGTCCGTTTCGAGGAGGTCCACCACCATCAGTCCGTCGAGCACGTCGCTGAAGTCGGCATCGACGTTGAAACTGAGGAAGCGGGCATTGAGTTTAACGTAGTGTCGCAGCAGGGTAGGGACACCCTTCTTGTCGGGTTCGATCTCGGCGATGAGGGCGGAGACGTCGTCGATGTCCTTCACCCCCCGGGCGATGGCTTCGCGTTCTTCTTTGCTGAGGAGTTTGCTTTTGGAGGGCGGGCTCTTGGCCTTGACCTTTCCGGAGAGGAATTTGTCGAAGTTGTTCCCGCGCAGGAAATGGATAATCAGGTCCTTGGAGATCGTTTCGTATTCGCAGTTGATGCTGACCGGACCGAAGAGATAGCGGTAGCGCGGATTGCGGGCGATGAAGCCGCCGATGCCCTGCCAGATCAGCGAAAGAGTGGCGAACTTGCGTTGATAGGAAGGGACGATGAAGGAACGGCCCATCTCCATCGCCGGATCGAGCCTTTCGAGAAATGCCGTGCGGAAGCGGAAGAGGGTGCTGGTGTAGAAGCCGCGTTTGCGTTTGACGGGCAGGATCATGTCGGTCTGGCCCTTGCGGTAGCCGCCGATGATCTGCTGTTCCTCTTCGTTCCAGAGAAAGAGCTGCAGGTAATCGAGGTCGAAGTGGTCGGTGTCGTACGGTTTGCCCGTGCCTTCCTTGACCTCGCGGAAGGTCAGCTCCCGGAGGCGTCCGAGCTCGAGAAGGATGTCGGGAGCGTCCGACCCACGCACGATGTACACGCGGAACTGCTTCTTCTCGAGGACGAGACCCTCGGGGGGGATGCGTGCGATTTCGGCGAGAATCCTTTCGGTGGGCACGGGATCGATCAACGGCTGGTGCCCGGGTGGGTCCTTCCGGGGTGTCGAGGGCCGGGGAAAACGGAGGTTCGGGCGAATGCGCAGGGGGCCGTGCGGGCGCCGGTCGGAGCCTCCGAGCAGGTAGGTGCGCAGCCGGACGAACTCAAGCAGGCTGCGCTCGTCCGTAAACTCGGCGATCCTGGACGGCGGGATGGGGGAGCCGATCCGCAGCGAGATTTCGCGGCCCTTTTTGTTGCCCAGCTCGCGGGCCAGAAGGAGGGTCCGCAGCCGTGGGTGAATGGTGCCCAGGGCGTTGAAGAGGATGCCGTTGCCGCCGGAGAAAAAGATCGGGACGACCGCTGCACCGGACTTTCGTATCAGTTTTGCCGAGACAGGATTCCAGTCGGAATCGGTGACCCGCCCCTGGCGGAGGCGGAAGTGGGAGACCTCTCCGGCGGGGAATGTTCCGAGCAGATGGCCCTCGCGGAGCCAGCGCAGGGAATCGCGCACGGAGCGTCCGTTGAACCGGGCGGCTTCGGTGCCGCCGAACGGGTCGATCCCGAAGACGATGGGATCCATCTCACTCATCCGCAGGAGGAGGTAGTTGACGAGTAACCTCGAGTCGGGCCGGATGGAGAGCAGCAGATCGCCCAGAATGATGCCGTCGAGCCCGCCGAACGGATGATTGGCGATGACGAAGACCGGCCCTTCAGGCGGGATGCGGGCGGCCTCCTGCTGACTGAAGCGGTAGCGGACGCCGAGGTTCTCCAGAACCGTCTGGAAGAAGGTTTCCGAGGGTGTTCCGCGGCTGTCGTCGTAGAGCTGGTTGACGGCCCGGATGCCGATGGCCCGTTCGAAAAGCGGAGCCACGCAGCGATAGGCCGTGCGCGGCAGTCCCGGGCGGATGCCGGCGGCCAGGTCGATCAGCGGTTCGTTTTCGGTGCAGGGTTTCATGCGGGCACGGCGGCGGGATGGCCGCGCGCCGGGGCGGGCCCCGGGCCGTAACGATGTGGTTCAGGGCTTTTTCGAAGGCGGGACCGACGTGCCTGTGGAAGGATTCTTGTCGGATGATTCCTTTTCCTTGCGAAGGGCGGGATTCAGGTCGGGACGGTTCGAGGGAGGCTTCATGGAGCCTTCGGTCGATTTGCCTGCCGGTTTCGGAGGTTCGTCCGTGCGGGGCACCGGTGTGGAGGCCGGCGGTGTGGGGGTCGTGTGCGGTGTAGGTGGAGGTGCGGCTTTCGGGGCGGATTCCGTTTTGGGAGGGGACTCGGGAGGGGGTTCGTTCTGTTCGGTGGTTGTGGGTCCGGCGGACCCGCCGCGCGGATTCAGGTCGAACTTCCCGGCGGATGCCGAGCGGAGACCGGTGACCAGGACCTCGATCCGACCGAGGCGCTCCACTCCGAGATTGTTTTCGAGAGCATCCTTGATGTGGTTCTGCAGGAAGGAGGCGGTGTCGCGCAACCGGGCCGACCCGTCCACATGAATCCGCACGGAGAGGTTGAGGTGCCGCCGGGCGCGGATGCGGATGGCCGGTTTGCGGACCTCGGGGAGCTGTTCGCACGCGGCGCGGACCAGGTCCAGGAGGGCATGTTTGGAGATTTCCACCGGGCCGGTGTCGCCGGTAAAGGCGCGGATGCGGCGGCGGGGGCGGAGCCGGAAAGCCAGCCAGAGCAGGAGCAGCACCAGGACGGCGATGCCCAGGGCGAGGTAGGGCTGGCGTGCGAGATATCCGAGGTCCTCGCCTCGGATAGCAGAGAGCCATTGGGAGACAGAGTTGTTCATAAGCGTATCAGCGGGCCCACTGGCCGGCTTCCTCCTTCGGTTCTTCGTTCACATGGACACCGTCGATGATGATATCGACACGGGCCACGTCTTTGCTGGTCATTTTGGAAACCTCGTCGCGGACGGTTTGCTGGATGCGTCCGCCGGTGTCGGCGAGCTCGACGCCGAAGTCGAGGATCACGCGGACCTCGATCTCGTAGGTGCCGCCCTCGTCTTCGCTGACCCGCACCCCCTTCTCGCC
>CAYVUQ010000189.1:0-4104 GCA_964454915.1 uncultured Puniceicoccaceae bacterium | reverse complement strand
TCGGACTCCCGAAGCGCGGTCAGTTCCAGATCGAGGCTCTGTTTGGCGAAGAGGTCGGCTGCACCGGGGCCGCTGTCGCCGTCCATCCGCAAGACGACGCAGGACAGGGTGTCGCGTTGGGTCAGGGTCATAAGGTCGTTGCGGTCGAACCAGACCTCGGATTCCATAACAGTGCCGGGGGCGGCAAAGGTGCCGACTACGCGGAATGTCTGCCCCTCGAAAGTGATTTGCGCCCCCGGCTGGAGTGCACCCTTCGGCACGTCGAGGGTGCGGTGGGCGAGCCGCCCGGCCAGCACCTCACCGGAGCGCGGAAAGGTGCCCTCGGTCACCTCGACGGAGGGGTGGGAGAGGAAAGCGGCGGGAGTGACTCCCCTCAACAGTGCCTGGGTGGGCGGGTGGTCGGGAAACTGTATTTCCCCCATGTAGTGAACCTCTCCCGAAACGGCAGGCCGACCGAGGCGGGTCACCAGCCCCGGAACTCCTGCGGCAGCCAGGGTCTCGACCTGGGGGGATATCTGGCTTCTCTCAACGCTGTCCTCGGAGCCTGCTCCGAGGAGGATCACGTTGCGCGGCGAACCGGATCCGCTGAGCACGGACCTCATGCCGTCGTCGAAAGCGGCGGCGGCCATGACCAGAAAGACCACCAGGGCCGCCCCGCCGACGGTCTGGACGAGGCGGGAAGGACTCCGGAGGAGGTTGCGGATCGCGTAGGTGAATGGAAGCATTGCGTGGCGGATCAGGCTTTGCGGAGGGAGGAGACAATCGGCTGGGAAGAGGCCACCACGGCGGGCCAGAGGGCGGCAGTGACGGAGAGAACTACGGCTGCCCCCAGACCGGCCGTTGTGGCCCCGACGCTCGCGTGGAGGGCGAGGGTCAGCCCTTCATTTCCAAGGGTGAAGCTCTGCCAGCGGAAGAAGAGTGCCGCCGCGAGACTCCCGATGAGACCCCCTGCAAGACCGAGGATGGCACCTTCCCATATCATGAGAAGAGCCACCGAAAGCCGGGGAAAGCCGACGGTTTGCAGGATGGCACTTTCGACGACCCGGCCCCGTGCGGCCAGAAGCAGAGCGTTCGCTACCAGAGCGAGCACCGCAGCTACCGCGCCGAGGCCGATCCAGCGGGTGAAGGAAATCATCTCGATCAGATCGCGCGCGGTTTGCGCGAAGAACGCTTTTTCGGGGCTGGTGTCCGTGGGCGAAGAATCTCCCGCGAAGCGTTCGTCGATCCGGGCGGCGACTGTCTCGGGGTCGTGCGACTCCGCAACCCGCACGTTGAACTGGGTGACAGTTCCCAGTCCGACCCGCGAGGCCTGCTGCAGGAACGGGAGGTGGACGTAGGCAACATTGTTATCCTGTGGAAGGGGGGAACGGATGATGCCCGCGACATGCACCTGGACCCCGACCGCTTCGAACGTGTCCCCCGGGGAGAGCCCCCGCCGCCGGGCGAATTGCTCGCCGACGAGGGCCGCGTCGCCCCGTTCGGTCCATGCCTGTTCCGAGCCGGCGATGATTTCTATCTCGGGATTGAAGGCGAGAAGGTCCCCCGGAGGCACCCCGCGGAACGTGATCACATCGAGACTGGCACCGCAATTGTTGACCCGTATCTGCACCGGAACGGCTTCGGCCACGCCGGGGATGCGCTCGATCGCGGCGAGGTAGCGTTCCGGCAGCCGGGAGGTCATGGGGCAGAAACGGTTCTCGCGGTACACCACGAGCCAGGAGTCGCCGCCTTCCGACCCGGTGGCCTCCGCGAGCGAAACCTGCAGCGTTCGGACGGCGGTGAAGAGGAAGATGCCCGTGGCCACCCCCGCCACGGTCAGAAGACTGCGGACACGGTGGCGGACGACCTGTTTGAGGGCGATTCCGGCGAGTCTGGTGATCGCTTTCATGATTCTCCTGCGTGTGCCGTTTCGGTGAGGGCACCCTTTTCGATCAAGCGGCCCTTTTCGAGATGGAGAGTGCGGTCGGCGGCGTCGGCAGCGCGGGCATCGTGGGTGACCATGACAATGGTCTTGCCAAACTCGCGAGTCAGGCGGCGGAGGAGGTCCAGGATGGAATCAGCCGATTCGCGGTCGAGGTCACCGGTCGGTTCGTCCGCCACCAGCAGTGCGGGATCGGCGACGATGGCCCGGGCGATGGCCACCCGCTGCTCCTGTCCCCCGGAAAGTTCGGTTGGCCGGTGAGCGGAGCGTTCGGCGAGGCCGACCAGATCGAGAGCGTGCTCCACCAGTTTCCGGCGTTGGCGACGGCCCAGAGACTTGTCGAGAAGGAGCGGCAGCTCCACATTCTCGAATGCGGTCAGCACCGGGATGAGGTGGTAGAGCTGGAAGATGTAACCGCAATGGCGCGCCCGCCATGCGGTGACCGCACCCCGCGAGAGAGAGGTTAAATCCGTAGTTCCAATGCGGATACTTCCGGTGGTGGGGGTGTCGATTCCGGCGATCAGGTTCAGCAGGGTGGTTTTGCCCGAACCGGATGGCCCCATCAGTGCCAGGAATTCGCCCGCTCCGACATCGAGGTCCAGTTTTTCGAGGGGCGTGACGGTGGTCCGGCCTTTGCGGTAGGACTTTCCGATACCGCAGCAGGAGATGAAGATTTCGGACTCGTGATCCGGGCTGGTTCCGGTGTGCAGGAGATTGTTCATGGTTCTTCGTTGATTCTTACGCGTTGTCCGGCGGTGAGGCCGGGATCCGGGTCGAGGACGACCTTTTCGCCGGGGTTTACCCCTTCGGCCACCTCGAGGTATCCATCTCGCTGTGACGGGCCGATCCGGACGGTGCGCCTTTCCAGGCGGGCCTCGAGCGGATCGACCGCCCAGACCGAGGCACGGTCCTCCTCCCGGTCGAAGAGGGCATGCGCCGGAACGAAGACGACGGTCCCGCCGGGGCGGCTGTAGCCCCCGGGTGCTCCGTCCGCTTGCACGGCGGCTGCGAGAAACTCGGCCCGGCACAGCATTTCCGGTCGGAGTCGCGGGTCGGTCTCCAGCAGGGAGACCTTGGCCTGCAGGGTGTTGCGTTGCAAATCGGCCTCGCCGACGATGCGGTTGACCGTGGCGGGGAAAACGGTGTCGGGCAGGAAGTTGGTATGGACCCGGACCGGTTGCCCGACGGCGAGACCGGCGGCACTTTCGAGGGGCACATCGATGCGTGCCTGCAGGGAGTCGGGGCGGAACAGAATGGCCACGGTGGCCGACTCGGGATCGTCCATCCGCAGCATCTTCTTTTGTCCCGGCTCCGCGAGCAGCCGCTGAATCACACCGTCAGTCGGGCTGGAGATACGGGTGCGGTCGAGAGCGAGTTGGTGCTCGTCGCGTTCGGCCCGCGCGGTCGCCAGCGCGGCCTCTGCACGGGCCACGGACTCCTGCACGGCGTCGGCTTCCGCCCGGGATGCGGCTGCTTCGGCTTCGCGGGCGGCCAGAACGGCCTTTTGGGAGTCCACCCTCAGCGAGGCCCGGCGGATTTCCCCGGCGGAAACGGCCCTGGCACCGACCCGCTCGAGTCGTTGGGCGTCGTCGCGGAGTTCCTCCAGTCGAGCTTTGGCGGCCTCGATTTGCGCCTCGGCGACCCTGGCCTGGCTCTCGGCGGCCACGGCACGCCTGCGGGCACCACGTAGCACTGCCGAGGCTTCATCCACCCGTGCCTGGGCTGCGGCCAGGGCGATGCGGGCGTCTTCGTCGATCAGGGTGGCGAGAATCTGTCCGTCGGCGACCGTTTCCCCCTCGAGGACGTGGACCTCGTCGATCACTCCATCGGTCAGGGCCGTCGCTCTGAGGGGAAAAGGGTCGGCCTCGATCCAGCCCGAAGCCTGGAAAAGGACCTTCCCCTCACGGGGGTCGGTTGCCTCCGCTGTCGGCGAGAGGCCCGGGTCGTCCGTCCGCAGAGCGAGTACGGATCCGGTTTCGACCGTAGTGCGGGCGAGGAGCCGGTCCCCGAAGAGTACCCAGGCGAGCAGGCAGAACCCGAGGAGCAGGCCGACGGGCATGAGGAAGGCGAAGCTGCGCTTGCGTCGCCCCCTGGATGGGTCCGGTGATCGGGATCGGGAAAATATCGAGTCGTTTGAAGTATCCATGGTCTGGCATGGAGGCTGTCACTTATAAACATCAGAC
>CAYVUQ010000188.1:0-4110 GCA_964454915.1 uncultured Puniceicoccaceae bacterium | reverse complement strand
GCTTGAATCAGGTCCGAAGCGGGAAGCGGCGAGGTCACTTCCGGCAATTGACCGCTTTGTCGCAGCAACAGCTCGCACAGGTCGAGAAAGGCGCGGTGCTTGCTTACTGAAATAGCTCTTGAACAATACCTTTTCTGTGTCCCCCTTCGAATCTCGCACGCACCATGGAGGGTGCAGATTCTTCGACTCGCGGGGGTCTCTGCGGTTGCGGGATGTTGTCCGAGAGGGGACGCCCGGGGCGCGGTTTACGGCGGACAGGAATGTCCGCCCTCCCGTGATGGACCTTCTACCGCCGCAGTCTGAATCCGGGTAGGCTTGCAGGTGTTTCAGGTGCTTTGGGAGAGGATCAACACTACAAGTACCGTTGTCATGATCGCCGCCAGCCAGAGAAGTGCCCGGCGTTCGGGGTCGGTGCTTCGAAACATGGCACTACTCCCTGGGCACGGTGTAGAAACGGGGAACCCGCTTGGTCACGCTGCAGAAGACCTCCCAGGGGATGGAATCCGTCCAGCGGCTGAATTCGCCCACGGGGATTTCTTCGCCGCCGGAGCGACCGATCAGGACTGCTGTGTCGCCGACAGCGGCGTGGGGAACCGCACTGGCATCGACGATGGTCTGGTCCATGGTGACCCGACCGAGGATGGGGCAGCGGCGACCCCGGAGGAGGACCTCTCCCCGGTTGCTCGCGGCGGTGGGCAGGCCGTCGCCGTAGCCAGCCGTCAGTACGGCGATGCGGGTGTCGCGGCGGGTGACGTGGGTGCGACCGTAGCTCACGGGGGTCCCGGCGGGCAGGTCCTTGACCAGTCCCACCCGGGTCAGGAAACGGAAGACCGGTTCGATGGAAACAGACCGGAACACGGACTCGGGATACTGGGTCACTCCGAACTGGAGCAATCCGACCCGCACCGCGTTGAAGGGGCTCGCCCGGTCGAAGGCCTCGGTGCCCGCGCTGTTGTCGGCGTGAACCAGCAGGTCAGGGGGGAGTGGTCCGTTGCGCCGCACGGCTTCCAGGAACCGCTCCCGTTGCAATTGCGTGAAATCGGGCGAAGCCACGGCGTCCGAATAGTGGGTGTAAACGCCGCGCAGGCGCAGGTGGCCCGCCCCTGCGACCGCCGCGAAGAGCGGGTCGGCTTCTTCGTGCCACACCCCCAGTCGGCCCATGCCGGTGTCGATGTTGATATGGACATCGAGTATCCGCTTCTGCCGCCGGGCGGCCCGGTCGAAACGCTCGGTCTCCGCGACCGAGGAGACGGTCGCGACCAGGCCGAGGCGCACCAGGGCGTCCTCCTCTTCGGGCAGCACCGGTCCGAGTACGAGGATGGGCCAGCCGCTGGCGATCTCCTGGATAGTGACCCCCTCCTCCACATTGGCAACCGCGAAGGCGTCGGCCTGGGCGTGCATGAGGCGGGCCACGGTGGGGTGGAGCCCGTGGCCGTAGGCGTCGGCCTTGACCACAGCGACGTAGCGGATGCCCGGGGGGAGCCGGTCGCGGATGCGGGCCAGGTTGCGTTCGAGGGCACCGAGATCGATCTCGGCCCAGCAACGGGACGGACGGCTGGTGTTCATCGGGGTGCGTGGGGGCGGGCAGTCCAGCGGCGGTATGTGGTTGATCCGCTTTGGACGGGCTCGGCGGTTGGGGTGTCGCGGAGGAAACCGGGTTCGTCCAGATGGGCGGGAAGGGTATCGAAGGGAGGGGGGGGCACCGGGATGGCTCCGACGGGCGGGGGCGAGCCGGGGCGACTGCCGATCAGGAAAACGGGTCTGTCGGGGTCGTTGGACGGTTTACCTTCGACTACGGCGAGGTCTTCTTCGGAGGGCGGGGGAGGTCCATTTGGAACGGGCAACACGTTCCAGGCACCCGTTCGCCAGGGAGTGACCAGCAGGAATCCGTCGGGTTCCCTGGTCAGGAGTTCGCGGGCAGCCCAGACCATGCCGGAGAACCGCCGTCGTCGTACCCCGGGACAAGCTCCGAGGGCGGCCCAGGTTTCGAGGGTCATGGCGAGGGTCCGAAGGGCCAGCAACGATCCCGGTCCGCCCGAGTAGATCCATTCCGAGGTGTCCTCTGGTTTCGCGGGTGCATCTGCAAAGACGGAACGCAGCAGGGGCGCGAGTTCCTCGACCGCATTGCCCGTACGGCTCGTCGCGGCCAGCCATTTTTCTCCCTCGACGAGGCCGGCCTCGACCCGACCGAACTCCACGCCGACCACCAGCCGGAGACTCTGTCCGCCGGGAGCTTTCACTGGTACTCGCGGCGCAGATTGGTGGGCAGGATACCCAGCTCGTCGCGGTATTTCGCGACCGTGCGACGGGCGATGGTGAATCCTTTCTCCTTGAGCCTCTCGACGATGGCCTGGTCGCTGAGCGGTTTGGCCGGGTCCTCCGCATCCACCAGATGCTGGATCGCCTCTTTCACGCTACGGCTGGAGACGTTTTCGCCGTCGCGTGTGCGGTAGCCCGCGGTGAAGAAATACTTCAGCTCGAAAATCCCGTGTGGGGTGTCGATGTATTTGTTGGCAATGGCGCGGCTGACCGTGGTCTCGTGCACGCCGATGATGTCGGCGACCTGGCTCATGGTCAGAGGCTTGAGCCTGGAGACCCCTTGTTCGAAAAAGTCGTGCTGCAACTCCAGGAGACGCCGGGTGATGCGCTCCACCGTCTGCTGGCGTTGTTCGATGGAGTTCATGAGGAAACGGCCCGAGCGGATTTTCTCGCGCAGGTAATCCCGGTCCTTGCGGGGCAAACGGCCCTGGGCGATCAGGTCCTTGTAGAAGCGGCTGATCCGCAGGCGCGGGATGTAATCGTTGTTGAGGATCACCTGCCACTCCCCCTCATCGTCCTTGAAGACCTTCACATCGGGGACGATCACCCGGTTCGAATCCTCTGAAAAGCGTCGTGCGGGGGAGGGGTCGAGGGTGGCGATCTCCTCCAGTGCCCGATGGATGGCCTCGGAATCCACCCCGAATTTGCGTGCCAGATCCGGAACCCTGCGGCGGAGCAGGAGTTGGTATTCTTCGCGAAGGATACGTGCGGCCAGGCTGTTCTCCTTGCCCGCCATCTCGATCTGCGTCAGGAGGCACTCCTGGCGGTCCACCGCGCCGATCCCGATCGGGTCGAAAGTCAGCAACAGATGGCGCACCTGTTGCAAGCGGTTCAGCGGCAGATCTCCGAGCAGGGCGATGTTCTCGGGGGTGTCGTCCAGAAAGCCGTCCCGGTCGATGCTCCCGATCAGATACTCGAAGGCCTTGCGGTCGATGGCGTCCATCTCCGCCAGGTCCGCCTGGCCGAGCAGGTGCTCCTGCAGGGAGGTTTCTCCGACAAAGGAATCGAAGAAATGTTTCCGCCGCTCCTCGTCCTCCGAACTCTGGGTTCGGATTCCCGCGTCTCCTCCGAAGCCGTCGCCCCAGTCGTCTTCGAAGCGGTTGAGCATCTCGAAGTCCTCCTTCTCGAAGTCCATCTCGCCGTCGCGCTCCTCGGACTCCCCCTCAGCGGCGGTATCGTCGAGACTGACTCCGTCCATCGGGAGTTCCTCCAGGGTGGGGTTGATCTCAAGCTCGCCGAGGATTGAAGAGCGCAACTCCATCGACGGTGCCTGCAGAATCTTCAGCGACTGCCGCAACTGTGGTGCCAGAACCAGGGACTGGCTCTGTCGTTGGACTTGCTGGAAACCTTGTTGCGGCACGGTATGATTCTTGCTGTCAGAAAAGCACCGGGATCGCAAGCAGACACTCGGTTATTTCCCCCGTCCGCTTTTTTCGCTTCGCAACCGGGAGTTTACCGGTTTTTCTTCCGGGGATGAAATTCTCTCTCGGAACAGACCACGCTGGTTACACACACAAGGAAGCGATCAAACAGCACCTCCGCGCCACGGGGCACGAGGTCGTCGATTTCGGCACCTCTTCAAGCGAGGCGGTGGACTATCCGGATTTCGTTCGCCCGGCTGCCGAGGCGGTTTCGAGCGGCGAGGTGGACCTTGGGATCGTGCTCGGCGGCAGCGGTAACGGCGAGGCCATGACAGCCAACAAAGTCCGGGGCGTGCGCTGTGCCCTCTGTTGGAATCTCGAAACCGGAACCCTTGCCAAGCGTCACAACAACGCCAACGTCCTCTCCTTC
>CAYVUQ010000187.1:0-4136 GCA_964454915.1 uncultured Puniceicoccaceae bacterium | reverse complement strand
TGTCTTCAGCTCCGACGCCAGGAACCCGGCCACGTTCTCCCCGATGCGGTTGGTGACTGCGTCGGCATCCTTGAAACCGGCGATTTCGTCGGGCCGGTTGGTGCGGACGATCCCCGCGATCTTGTGCGGGTCCACCTTGACTGTCTCCGCACCGATGCGGTCCGAGCACGCATAGACCGGGATTTCGCGGCGGTGGGGCGGGTCGGCCGGTTCGTGGATGTCGTGCAGTCCGCGCAGGGAGGTCGGATGGTACTCGTTCAGCTCGACGAGAATCTTGTCGGCGAAATGGCAGAAGGTCGGCGAGGCACCCACCGAGGTCGAGAGCACGATCTCTCCGTCGTCGGTGATGTCGCAGGCTTCCACGATGGCGAACGAAAACCTGCCCAGAAATCCGTAGCGCACGTTCTGCGGCAGCATCGACAGGTGCATGTCGAAGAAGCGCGCCTTGCCCTCGTTGATGGACTTGCGCAGGTATTTGTTCGATTGATACGGAGTGCGGAAGGAAATCGCTTCCGCGAGGGCCAGACTGCCGTCGAGGGAGTCACCTGTCGATGCCCCGGTGACCACTCCGATCTGGAAGGGGTGTCCCGCTTCGTGTTCCTTTCTGGCGCGGTCGGCGATCGCGGTCGGGATTTCCTTCGCCGCCCCCGCGGGGGTGAAGCCACTGAATCCGATGGTGTCGCCGTGGTTGATAAGGCCGGCCGCTTCGGCCGCGGTCAGTTCCTGGAATGCCATGGTGTTTTCAATCGTTGCTGGTTCGTCTTGGGAAAAAGAGTCGGTTCGCGGTGCCGGGGGTGTTCAGCTGCCGAGGAGCGTGAGGAAGAATCCGGCGGCCAGGGCCGATCCGATCACACCGGCCACGTTGGGACCCATCGCGTGCATGAGAAGGAAGTTGCCCGGATCGGCCTTCTGCCCCTCCACCTGCGAAACGCGTGCCGCCATGGGCACGGCACTGACCCCGGCAGAGCCGATCAGCGGATTGATCTTCTCCCCGCGTATGAACAGGTTCATGAACTTGGCCATGAGGAGCCCGGAGGCTGTGGCGATCACGAAGGCGATGATCCCGAGAAGAAGAATCTTGAGCGTGGCGGGATCGAGAAACTTGTCGTAGCTCATCTTCGTCCCGACAGCGAGGCCGAGGAAGATCGTGACGACATTGATGATCTCGTTCTGGGCGGCCTTGACCAGACGTTCCGTTACCCCGCATTCGCGGAAAAAGTTGCCCAGCATCAGCATTCCGATCAGGGGTGCGGAACTGGGAACGACCAGGATGCAGAAAATCGTCACCACCAGCGCGAAGATGATTTTCTCCAGCTTGCCGACGGGGCGCAGCCGCCTCATCCGGATGCGACGTTCGTCCTTGGTGGTAAGAAGGCGCATGACCGGAGGCTGGATGACCGGCACCAGGGCCATGTAGCTGTAAGCCGCCACCGCTACAGCACCAAGAAGCTCCGGTGCCAGTTTGCTGGTCAGGTAGATCGAGGTAGGGCCGTCGGCACCACCGATGATTCCGATGGAGGCGGCCTCGGCCAAATTGAAGCCGATGAATGTTGCACCGAAAAAGGTCGCAAATATCCCGAATTGTGCCGCGGCCCCGAGCAGAAGCGTTTTCGGATTGGCGATCAGGGGTCCGAAATCCGTCAACGCCCCCACGCCGAGGAAGATCAACGGCGGAAACAACTCGATGTGGATGCCCTCGTAGAAGTAGTGGAGCAGCCCCCCGGCTGATTCGAGAGAGCCGTCCGGCCCGTGGACCGGCAAGGCCAGCAGACCCGTGTCCGGAAGATTGACCAGCAGGGCACCGAACCCGATCGGGATGAGCAGGAGCGGTTCGAAGCCTTTGACAATGGCCAGGTAGAATATCACCCCGATGATGCCCCACATGAGGAGCATCTGCCATTGAATCTGGGCGAACCCTGTTTCGGAAAGAAGGTGCAGGAGGGAGTCCATATCGGGTCGCGGTGCCAGTCGTCGGGCGGATCAGGAAAGCTTCAAAAGGCCCTGGCCCTCTTCGACGGCATCGCCGGGAGCCACGAGAATGTCGCCCACAGTGCCGGCGGCCGGAGCGGTGACCAGCGTGTTCATCTTCATCGCCTCAAGGGTGATCAGCTGGTCGCCTTCCTGCACCGAGTCGCCGGATTTGACATCGACGGAGACGACCACGGCGGAAAGGGGGCTCGGAACCTCGCCGGCGGCTGCGCTGGCTTTTGGCGCGGCTGCGGCTGGAGCCGGAGCGGCTGGAGATGCAGAGGCGGCTGCGACCGGACGCGCGGGCATGGCGGTCGGGGCGGGCCCGCCTTCGTCGAGTATCTCGACTTCGACGTCGTAGCTCTTTCCGTCAACGGTGACTTTCAGTTTCTTCATGATGCTGTTTGAAAACGAGTTTCAGGGCTCTGGCCCGCACTCAGCGCAGGCGGTGGGAGGAGAATATCTGGCGTCGGCCTTCCTGTGCCCAGCCGGGAGGTGCGCGCCGGATGGAACGCACGCGGAAGCGGTGGTCCTGCAGGGCGACATGTACGGCCGCGGTGACGACGGCTGTGATCCGGCCTTCGTTGTCCTCGCGTTGCTGGCGCACCTCGGCGGCACTCGGGGAAGCCGTTGCCGTCGGTGCGGCGGTCGCGGCCCTGGTCCTGGCATCGCGGGTCGCGAAAATGCGACCGCCAATCAAGGTGAGCAAGGCCAGGATGGAGAGAATGGCCACGACGAAACCGAACCCGGTCAAAACCAGATTCAAAATGGAGGGGTTCTCGATGGCGGCGAGGGGAAACATGGCCGGGATGTTCATGGCAGCTTTCGCGTGAACGGCCTCAGAGCGGGATGTTCCCGTGCTTCTTCGGCGGGCGCGAGTCGCGTTTGTTCAAGGTGTTGCGGAGTGCGAGGGAAACCGTCGCCCGGGTCTCGCCGGGCTCGATGACGTCCGTAATCATCGCTTTCTCCGCCGCCTGGTAGGGCGATGCGAACTTGTCGCGGTACTCGGCCCGCAGCTCCTCCTCCCGCGCCTTCGGATCGTCCGCTTTTTCCAGTTCCTTGCGGTAGAGGACCTTGACCGCCCCTTCGGCACCCATCACGGCGATTTCCGCGGTCGGCCAGGCGAAGACCTGGTCCGCGCCGAGGTCGGTTGAGCACATCGCCAGATAGGCACCGCCGTAGGCCTTGCGGAGAATCACCGTGATCTTCGGCACGGTCGAAGCCGCATAGGCGAAGAGCATCTTCGCGCCGTGGCGGATGATCCCTCCGCGCTCCTGGGCCAGACCGGGCATGAAGCCCGGCACGTCCACCAGGTTGACCAGGGGAATGTTGTAAATGTTACAGGCGCGGATGAACCGTGCACCCTTGTCGGAGGAGTCGATGTCGAGCGTCCCCGCCTTGTGCATCGGCTGGTTCGCGATGATGCCGACCACGACGCCGTCGATGCGGGCGTAGCAGGTCACAAGATTCTTCGCGAAATCCGGCATGATTTGGAAATAGTCGCCGTCGTCCACCAGGCGCGCGATCACGTCGAGGACGTCGAAAGGAGTCTTCGAGTCGGGCGGAACCAGCTCGTTCATGCCGTTGTCCGTTCCCTGCGTGATTTCTTCCGTCGGATCGTGCGGGGGGTCCTGGAGATTGTTGGAAGGCAGGTAGGAGAGCAGCCGGGCCGCGAGCTCCATGGCGTGGCGGTCGTCCTCCGCGACCAGGTGGATGTTGCCGCTGACGGAAGCGTGGGCTGCGGCGGTGGCGAACTGATCGAGGGACGCCTTTTCGCCCGTGGCCGCCTGGATGACCCCGGGACCGCAGATGAACATGTTCGCGTTCTCGCGGGTCATGATCAGAAAGTCGGTGAGCGCGGGGGAATAGGCCGCTCCACCCGCGCAGGGACCCGAAATCACCGCGATTTGAGGGACCACGCCGGAAAGAAACACGTTTTTGAAAAAGACCTTGCCGTAGCCGGAAAGTGAATCGACGCCCTCCTGGATCCGCGCGCCGCCCGAGTCGTTCACGCCGACCACCGGCATCCCGTTCTCATGGGCGAACTCCATGAGATCGCAGATTTTTTTGGCGTGGACGGCACCGAGGGCACCGCCGCCGACCGTGAAGTCCTGGCTGAAGGCCGCCACCGGGCGTCCGTCCACGTAGCCGATTCCGGTCACCACCCC
>CAYVUQ010000186.1:2006-4181 GCA_964454915.1 uncultured Puniceicoccaceae bacterium | reverse complement strand
GTGTCCATGAGATCCCCGAACGAAATCGCCTCGGCCGGGCAGACCTGCTGGCAGGCTGTCTTGATCGTGCCGTCGGGCACCAGAATGTCGGAAGATGCGCCGGCCTTGACCTTCTGGTTGATCTTGGCGGCCTCGATCCTTTGCACGCAGTAGGTGCACTTCTCCATCACACCGCGCATCCGCACGGTGACATCCGGATTCTTCTGCATCTTGACCGGTTTGGCCGGACCGGACGGGCCGAGAGGGCCTTCGTAGAAATGTCCGTCCTCACGTTTGTTCCAATCGAAGAAATTGAAGCGGCGCACCTTGTAAGGGCAGTTATTGGCGCAATACCGGGTGCCCACGCAACGGTTGTAGGCCATCACGTTGAGCCCCTGCTCGTCGTGGACGGTGGCGTTGACCGGACAGACCGACTCGCAGGGTGCCAGTTCGCAGTGCACGCAAGCCATGCCCTGGAAAGAGACCTGCACATCCTCGGGGATTTCCGTCGCGTCCTCCGTCTGCGAAGCGAAGTAGCGGTCGAGGCGAATCCAGTGCATCTCGCGCCCGCGCAACACCTGATCCTTGCCGACGATGGGGATATTGTTCTCGCTCTGGCAGGCGACCACGCATGCGTTGCATCCGGTGCAAAGATTGAGATCAATGGCCATGCCCCACTGCTGGGGCGCGGTAAACTCGGGCGTCTTGTACATCGAACCGCCCTTGGGGATCTCGCTCACCTTGTACTCGAGCGGCTTGTCCTTGGCTTCTCCATACACCGGAGGGGAATGGGACTCCATGCCCATTTTTTCCACGAACTCCGGTTTCTTCGCATACTCCTCGACCGATCCCTCCCGCAGGATGGCGCGTCCCTCCATCGACCAGTGCTCTTGCGTGTTGGCCAGCTCGTAAACATCACCGGTCAACCGCAGCCGCGCTCCTTCGGCGGCCCAACGGTTGGCCGAGGGAACCGCCGGATAGGCGTTAAAGCCCACCCCCTGCCCCACCGGACCGGAAATGTCTCGTCCGAACCCGAGCGGAACCACCACGGAATAGTTGGCGAGACCGGGGAGAACATGGATCGGACCGGTCAGAGTGACCCCGTTCACCGTCAGCTCCGCGACATGGGCCTGTTCCTTGCCCCTTTCGAACTGCGCACTGTTGCGCTGTAGCTGGCCCAGCTCGTTCATCAGCGTCGGATCGGCGAAAATCCTCTCTCCCGACTGCTCCTGCATCTCACTGGCCAAACGGGGGCTGACCAGGATGGCGTTGTCCCAGGTCAGTTTCGACATCGGGTCGGGGCACTCCATCATCCAACCATTGTTGGCAAAGCGACCATCAAGAGTCTGGCTGCCCGGTCGGAAAAGAACCTCGAGATTTTCGGCGGAGGCCTTGACCGGCGCAGGCGGAGGCGAAGCCTTCATCGCCGACACAACATCCGCCCCCCTCGGCAACGGGGAAACCATGTCATATCCACTTTCCGGCAGGACGCCGACGGCCAGGAAGGTGTTGAACCCGGCACTGGCCCCGTTGCCGGAGCGGGCGACGAAGGTTGCCTTGACGATTTCGAACGAGTCGGTGGTTTCCCGACCGGACAGGCGGGCGAGAAACTCCAGTTCGTCCACCGACTGCATCAGCGGCTCGATCATCGGCTGGACGGGGACCAGGGTCCCGTCGCGCGTTTCGCCGTCCCCCCAGGCCTCCAGGAAATGGGGCAGAAGCAACCGGGTTCCCGCAGCGGCTGAGGTTTCGTCGTTCCAATAGCCCAGGCGGACCACCTCTTTGGCCTGCTGCTGCAGGAAGGGCCAATCGAGATCGGAGGGCGCGTCGTAAACCGGATTGCCACCGAGGATGAAAAGGGTTTCCACCGCGCCGGACTTCAGTTTGGCAGCCAATTCTCCAATGGAGGCCGCGTCGTTCTCCGGCAGGGCCAGGAAACTCTGCGTGCTTCCCGGTGCGCCGAGAAGGTCGTTGACGAAAAATCCGAGCCACTGAACCCGCTCGGAGGCACCCTCGGCGACCGCCACCACAGCTTCGCCGGAATGCTCGTGGAGATCCCTGGCGCAAGCCTTGATCCAGTCCATCGGGAGGGAGTCCTCCGCCCCGAACTCCTTCAGATAGCCCGCCATGGCCGCATCGCCGGAAGCTCCTAGTGCCATCAATTCACGTGCCAACGCGGCCAGGAAGGCCTCGGAG
>CAYVUQ010000186.1:0-1996 GCA_964454915.1 uncultured Puniceicoccaceae bacterium | reverse complement strand
AGCGGCTGAAGGAACGGGTGCTCTCGTACGCACCCGGATCCTTGCCGAGAAAGTCGGCCTCGACGGAGAGGATGCGCCGCGCTTTGGCAAAATGGTTGCGCACCCGGACGGGACGCCCCCAGTAGGTCCTCGCAGCGCGTTCGGCGGCTCCGTAGTCGAGAGCGTCGTATTCGGCCCAGACCATCTCGGGAAACTTCTCCCGAAGTTCCGCGACCACTGCCCGGCGGCTGGGGGATGTCGATCCCTCCGCCAGAAAGGCGAAGCCGGCCCCGCCGGAGGAAGCCATCTTGCCCGACCACTCCGCCAGGAGGTCGAGAACCGCCGCGCGGTCGATCGTCTTGCCTCCGCGGACGTTGCGCGAGGCCCGCGCGGGATCGTACAAGTCGAGAACGCTGGCCTGGGTGAAAACATCGGTCGAGCCCCCGGCAGCGGAGTAGCTGGGATTGCCCTCGATCTTGGTCGGACGGGCCTGATGAGTTTCGACCACCACAGGGAGGTTCTCCCAGGGAGTCGGTCGGGAAGAAGAGTAATACTGCGGCTGGCCCGGAATGATAGTTTCCGGCTGTCGCACGTATGGCAAAATTTCGTGCTTCGGACGACGGCACCCCGTGAGCCCCACCCCGGCCAGACCAAAGGAGGCGGCCATGATCTTCAGGAAATGACGGCGATCCACCCCGTTCAGATCCGAAGCCCCCTGGGGGAACTCGCGCTCCGCCCATTCGCGGAAAGCGGGAGTGTCGGCCAGATCGTCGAGGCTCTTCCAATACCCCGCTCCCGTGCGCGTTCCGAGTGCTTCCAATTCCTTGTCCATCTGCTCCTTCATCGGTGGCATCCGGAGCACGACTCCGGCGGATTCACTTTCCAATGCTGCACGAGCTCTGTTCCCATTTCAATCTGAACCTCCTCGGACTCCGGTTGCCAGGTGAGATCATAGACCTTGTCCTCCGGGCGGATGTACTTCTCAGGCTCTCGGTGGCACTCCAGGCAAAAGGCCATCGACAGCGGCTTGGCGTGGTACACCACCTCCATTTCGTTGATCTGCCCGTGGCACTCCACGCAACTGATACCGCGGTTCACGTGCACCGCGTGATTGAAAAACACGTAGTCCGGGGTCTTGTGCACCCGCACCCAGGGGATCGGTTCGTTGTTGGCGTAACTGTCCCGGACCGGCTGCAACGCCGGCGAATCGGTCTGCACCATGCTGTGACAGGCCATACAGGTGTGGGTCGCCGGCACGTTGGAGTGTTCGGAACGATCCACGTAGGTATGGCAGTAGCGGCAGTCCATGCCCAGCTGGGTCACGTGAAGATCGTGGCTGAAAGCGACCGGCTGCACCGGCTCATAACCGACCCGCGCCCACTTCGGGGTCAGATAATAGGTCACTCCGGCGATCACGGCACCGACCACCAGCAGCGCACAGCCGGTGATGCGAAGCGGGGCGCGGTTGATCCAGGACGGAAAAACGTTCGCCATCGCTCGTCAGAATGAACCCCCGTCGATCCGGGGGACATTTCGGTCGGCCCGGCGGACAAAGGACCCGCGCACCAGCGCAGACTTGTCGGATCGAGCGGGTTCGCCGGACAACAACCCACGCGAAAACGCGAAGGCCGCACCCGCCACAACCGCCAACCGACCTAGGAACAATGACCGTTTCAAAACTGAAAAAAACCGAGAGTGAAAATTAGTGGAATTTGAAGAAAACCGCACCCTGCCGACAAGAGCCAACCCGCGCGATGGTGCGAAAGCTATTCGTCCCGTTTCGTCCGGCGCAACCCTTTTTGTTCAAAGAAAAATGAAAATTTGAGCGAATGAGTACCATTATCAACTTCCACCTCGCACTCGCAGAATAGCTTTCGAATGCACCAACAGGGAAAACATTTTTCCGGGGCCTCTTTTGACAGTCGGTTGAGACCCCGCCGTCCGGTCG
Source organism: uncultured Puniceicoccaceae bacterium (assembly GCA_964454915.1). Lineage (GTDB taxonomy): Bacteria > Verrucomicrobiota > Verrucomicrobiia > Opitutales > Puniceicoccaceae > Puniceicoccus. The sequence continues at coordinate 69 of CAYVUQ010000186.1, read as the reverse complement.
TGGCGAGCGGGCCCACTACTCGAACAGGTCCTTCCGCAGATTCCCCAAACAGTGCAGACCGTCCCAGGG
>CAYVUQ010000185.1:3094-4197 GCA_964454915.1 uncultured Puniceicoccaceae bacterium | reverse complement strand
CTTCTACCCCGCCGAGGACTACCACCAGGACTATGTGTACAACAATCCGGGGGACCGGTATGTCAGGGGCATCTACGAACCAAAGATGGAGAAGCTCAAGGATTCCAAAGCGTTCGGGATAAAGGAGTGAGGCACCGTAAGGCCGGACCTCGCTTCCGGGCCGCCATCCAAAACCGCAGGGCCGGACCCTGGATCCGCGCCGCCCATGCGGTCCGGTCAGGCCATTTCCAGCACTTTTGCGACAAGCTTGTCGATTCCGGCTTTCACCTTCCCCATCGTCGGTCCCAACATGTAAGCGGGCGTCGAAACGATCTTGTTTTCCGCGTCCACAACAATCGCATCGACCGCGCACTCCTCGTGGACCGCTCCGAGCTTTTCCAGGGCGGCGGCGGTGTCGGCGTCGTTGCCGATGGTCAGACGGGGCTTGTGGGAGCCCAGAACCGCGGCACCGACCGCAGGAGCGATGCAGACCAGACCGAGCGGCTTGCCCGCTGAATGAAACGAGCGGACCAGCCCGGCGGTCTCCGGATCAACCGCACAGTCCGGACCCTTGAAGGCGAAGTCGCTCAAGTTCCTGGCGGCACCAAAGCCACCGGGCAGAATCAGTGCGTCGAAGTCGGCGGGATTGATCCCGGAGGCAGCCCGGATGTTTCCCCGCGCCAGACGCGCCGACTCGGCGAGAACCGAGCGTGTTTCGCCCGACGCTTCTTCGCCGGTCCGATGGTCGATTACATGCGCCTGCCGGATATCGGGAGCGCAACACACGACTTCGGTGCCCGCCTCTTCCAAAGCCAACAGGGTGAACGTCGCTTCGTAGATTTCGCTGCCGTCGAAAACTCCGCAACCGGACAAGAGTACCGCTATTTTCTTCATCGCCACGAATCATACCATCCCGCGGCCGAAATTCAAGAACTCCCGCCCCACATCCAAAACCGTAGTGCCGGACCCTGGTTCAGCCGCTATTGTCGTCTTTTTTGGGTGCCTCTTCGAGCAGGTCCTCCAGGCCCAGGCCGGTCAGTTCCTTCAGCCCCTTAAAACAAATCCAGAGCGCGACCGCCGTCACCGCCAGGGTCGGAACCAGGATGACCGGGTAGCTCCAGGCC
>CAYVUQ010000185.1:1267-3084 GCA_964454915.1 uncultured Puniceicoccaceae bacterium | reverse complement strand
CCATCATCCTGCCCAGCTCCTTGTTGAAGGCTTCGGTGCCCGCCGGGCTGACCACGATCCACTTGGCCAGGAAAAAGTTCAGAACCGCACTCAGGAAAAACGAGGCCGCCAGTAACTGCGTGGTCCGGCGCATGAGGCGTTCGAAACCAGCCTGGGTGCCGCGCTGGTCCAGCCTGCGACGGATGCGGTCCACCCGGAAAATCTCGGGTCGGTAGAGAAACACCCGCACGAGCGGATACTTCGTGTAAACGGAAACGAGGGTCGCCAGCCCGAGAACGCCGGGGATGGCGGCCTCCTTTACCGCAACCCATTCGGGGGGAAGTTTGAGAAGGCCAATCCCGCCGGTCAACAGGACCCCGATCATGCCCAGGATCGACAGGAAGTTCCAGGTGCGCCGCCGGATGAAGTCGTAGAGGCCGTATCCGAGGGGAAAAGCCAAAGCCACCACGAACAAAAGCGTGGCGGGTTCGACGCCGAAACCGCCAATCCGCTCCCCAAACCAGTCGTCGCCCTTGATCAGGAGCAACGATGGAATGATCAGGTTGAAACCGAGGTTGGCCCAGGGGTTCTCGGAAGTCTTTGGCTTTGATTTGGACACGGCCCGGAAAAAACCTTGACAGACCCCCAGGGTAAAGGGTATTTCTCGGTTTGCCGAAAATTAAGGCCCTTTCCCCTTCCCGGTCCCACCTTTGTCCCTCCCGTTTTGAACAATTCCTCACCCATCCGTTGCGTGGTCACCGCCGGCCCGACCCGAGAGCCCATCGATCCGGTCCGGCACATCACCAACTCGTCGTCCGGGAAGACCGGCTACGCAATCGCCGAAGCCGCCATCGAGCGCGGCTGGACGGTCGATCTGATCAGCGGCCCGACCCATCTGACCGAGCCTGAAGAGGCAATTTTCTACCCGGTGGAGACCGGCGAGGAAATGTTCCACCAGGTGGACGCCCTTTTCGACGTCTGCGATGTGCTCGTCATGACGGCAGCGGTTGTGGACTTCCGTCCGGCCCATCCACTGCCCCGGAAGGAAAAGAAAGGAGATGCCCGGCTGACCCTCGATCTGGAACCTGTTGTCGATATCCTGAAGACCGTCACCGCCCGCAAGGCCAACCAGTTCGTGGTCGGGTTTGCGGCGGAAACGGGGGACCTGGAGACCTACGCGCTCGGAAAACTCGCATCCAAGAATCTCGACCTCGTCTGCGCAAACCGGAGCGGCGAGCCGGGCACGGGTTTCGCAGGCGACTCCAACAGTCTGATCGTTTTCGGCCCCGAGGGATTCCGCGTGGATTGGCCCCACACTTCCAAAAAGGAGCTCGGGCGGCGGCTGGTGGAACTGCTCGCGGAGCGGCTGCGGACCATCGAAACGGTTTCGGGCGGTGCCACGTGCACCCGGACCGGCTGAGCAGTCATGTCCGCCCGCCGACGCAACCAGGGTCTGGAGCGCATCCTCGGTCGTCTCGAAGACCTCGACCAGGAAAACCTCGCCATCGTGGTCAACCGGCTTGTCCGCGACCGGCACCTGCTCGAGAGCGTCTTCGACATCATCCGCGACGGCATCCTCGTCCTCGACGGCTCCAGCGTGATCCAATACGCCAACGAGGCAGCCATACACATGATCGGCCTGCGCAAGAGCGAAATCGGTCGTTCCAACCTGTGGCGGCGACTCCCGGAACTGTCCAGCACCCTCCAGATCGATCCGGGAGAGGAGAATCCAGACGCCTTTTCCGCCTCGTGCGAGATCGAAATCCACTACCCCGAGACCCGTACCGTCCGCGTGTATCTGGTCCCCCTTCACGCTGCCGGCGACCACGATCCGGGGG
>CAYVUQ010000185.1:0-1257 GCA_964454915.1 uncultured Puniceicoccaceae bacterium | reverse complement strand
ATATGACGGAGTTCATGCAATCCACCCAGGAAATGATCGAGAATGAGAAGGTCTCCTCCATCATGATGCTGGCCGCCGGGGTGGCCCACGAGTTGGGGAATCCGCTCAACTCCCTGACCATCCACCTGCAACTGATGAAGCGTCGACTCGAGCGCGAAGCAAGGGAAACCGAACCCGACGAACGAAAGATGAAGAGTCTGGACGTCTGCTCCCGCGAGGTGGAACGGCTCGACGGCATCATCACCCACTTTCTCACGGCCATCCGCCCCAAGGCTCCCAGTCTGCGCAAGGTCGATCTGATCGCGATCCTCAGCGAGGTTCTCGAGGTGGAGGCGGACCTCTTCCGCGAGAGAGAAGTAGAAGTGGTCGTGGACCTCGACACCATGGCCCCTCCGGTCCTCGCCGATCCGGACCAGGTCAAACAGGTCTATTTCAACATTCTCAAGTACGCGGTAGATGCCATGCCGGGCGGGGGGTCCATCCGCGTCCGCTGGCGGCGTGATCCGAAAAGCGTGTTTCTCCTCTTCGCGGACACCGGCGAAGGCATCGACCCCGAAGACATCCCCCGCGTGTTCCAGCCGTATTTCACGACGAAGGACACCGGCAACGGACTGGGGATGATGGTCGTCCAGCGCATCATGCGCGACCACCACGGCGGCATCGCGATCGACAGCAGACCCGGCGAGGGCACCGTCGTCACCCTCCAGTTCCCGGCACACGACCCGGAGCGGCCGCTTCTGGAGGGGGAGTGAAACGGTACGATATCCTTGCGCCCGGCGCGTCTCCGTCCATTCTCTGATCCTGCATGCCGGCATCCGTTTTGATCGTTGACGACGAACCACACACCCTCGAAGGGCTCGAGGCCGCTTTGGAGGACCGGTACGAAGTGACCACTGCGCGGAACGCAACCGAGGCCTTCAACCATCTCGACAACGACGACTTCGACGTCGTGTTGACGGACCTGCGGATGGCCGGGAAGTCCGGCATGTCGGTCATCGACCGCACCTTGAAACTTTCGCCGCGACCGGTGTGCATCATGATGACCGCCTACGGCAATGTCGAGACAGCGGTCGAGGCCATGAAACGGGGAGCCTACGATTTTCTCACCAAGCCGGTCAGTCTGGAGAAGCTGGAGATGCTCATCGAACGGGCTCTCCAATCCGAAAAGCTGCAGGAGGAGAACCAGCAGCTGCACCGGCGGCTCGACCGGAAATTCCGCTTCGACGACATCCTCGGCAACTCGCCCGGCATCCAGAG
>CAYVUQ010000184.1:0-4226 GCA_964454915.1 uncultured Puniceicoccaceae bacterium | reverse complement strand
CGACAAGGCCGGGAGATCATCGGCCTCACGGGCGATGCTACAGAACTTTTGCTTTCCATCCTTCCTAACCGCTTTCACTCCACAAAACCTGCAAAAAACTCTCGCCAGAGGTCATCCAGTGCCCGGTAGTCGTTCTCCGCAGCCGTTTCGAATCCTTCTCGTCGAATGGCTACGGCATCCACCTCTCCCCGCGCAATCCGCAGGAGGGCGTCGGCCATCGAGTCGCTGTCCTCCTTCGGCACGAGAAATCCGTTCTCCCCGTCCCGCACGAGGTCGGTGGCCTGACCCACGGGAGTCGAGACCAGGGGCACCCCGGTTGCCATCGATTCCAGCACGGCCTTCGGCCCGCCCTCCTGTCGGGACGAGACCAGATAGGCGTCGAGTGCGGCATACAGGTCGGCCACTTCCTCCAATCCGCCGCACACGCGATGAACAAAAGGCACTCCCCGCTCACGCAATCCGTTCTTGACGTATCCGCGGGCCGGACCGCTGAGGAGAACGAAGGTGTCGGGGTGCGACGCGTGCACCCTCGCACAGGCATCCACCAACAAATCCGGCCCTTTGATCAGTTTGGGTTCGTTGCCCTCATCCCATCCGTTCCCGTCTTTCTGAAACGATCCGATCACGAATGCGTCTCCGGGAATGCCCAGCGTGGCCCGCATACGAGTCCGCTCATCCAAGCCGAAGGGCTTGAACACGCGTCCGTCAATGGCGATGGGAATGCGGTGGATACGTTCCGGCGGGACGCCGACCCCGGCGAGGGTGTCGGCCATCTCGCGGTGGGTGACCTGTATCCGCTGCAAGCGGTCCCGGTGAAGTGCCACCCGCTCGAAAAACCGGTCAAACTCGCGAAATCCGGTTCCGGGTAAACCATGGAAAACGGCGGTGGCATTGCGGTGTTCGTTGCGCAGCCAATCGTCTTCGAGAAGACTGAACTGGCTCCCCCAGAACACACTCTGTCGGCGAGCGCATCTTTGCCAAAAGTCCCTCTCCAATGTGCGCACCCCGAGACGTCGGGCCGTGTCAGAGATCGCACGGATATCGGCGTCGATCGCCCACCCGCGACCGTCCCTCATGAGAATCAACCGGGAATAGTCCGGCCAGAATGCCGAGACCGCTCCCAGTCCTCTTCTCGCCACCCGCCGAATCATGCTTCCACTTCCAGCACCTCCAGGTACTCCTCGGCCACCTTGCAGATCGACGGAACTTCGATCCGCGAGCGAAATCCGCACCAATCCCCGCCGACACGCTCCAACAGATCCGGTATCTCCTCGGATCGATCAAACCCGAGACCTCCGTCTTCCACCAGTTCCGGATGTCCGCCACTCCGGCGGTAAACACAGGGCAGCCCCACAGTGAGAGCCTCAATGACCGAGTTGGAACAGGGGTCGTTCAAGCTGGCCGTCAGGAACACGTCGTGCTGCTTCAAGAGCTTGGCGAGTTCGCCGGTCGGCAGGGCCGGGATGTGGCGCAGCTTTCGAAACTCCATTTGCGCCCGGCCCACGAACGTGAAATCGAACCGCCTGGTGTCCAGATTCCGGTCCAACCAATCGAATACATCGAGCCCTTTGTTCGGATTGTCCGACCAGCTCGTCGCAATCACCCGCAATCGCCGCACACGCGCCGGTGGAGCACCTCCGCGCGGTCGGAAGATCGCCGGGTCGGCCGCGTTGCCGATCACCGGTCCGTCCCGGAGGCCTAATCCAAGCTTCTCGTTCTCTTCCCGGCTGAAACGCGACTGGAAAACCGAGGCCGACGCGAACTCCTTGTTGAGGGAGGCGATGAGGGCATCGGTCCCGTCGTCAAACCCCCGATACACCTGGAGCGGCCCGTCCACCCGATGGACGATCCGCACGGGCCTGCGGAGCAGACGACGGAGTAACTCCGGACGAAAATTGTAGCTGTTGATCAGGACGGCCTCGCAGCATTCAGGGATGGCGTTCACCGCCACCTCCAACCCTCTCCTCTCCCACTCAGTCTTGAGCGCGCGCAGAAACTGATGGCCTCCACCGGTCGGGGGCGGTGCAAAATCGTGGACCAGCGCGATCCGGGCGGACAACCGCCGACCTGCCCGGCGAGCCCGTCGCAAGTCGCGGGCCAGGGCAAGTCGCCGCCGCAAACCCTGGAGGTCAGGCTTTCTCATAACGGCTTCCCGGCTTACGGAGGCAACTCCGGGTATCGACCAGAGGAATTGGATAGGCCGAGAAATCAAAGTCGAGATACTCTGGATGATGGGTGGCGAGGAGAATCAGATCATAATCCGGGGAAATCTCCACCGAACGACGCCCCTCGAATTCCGGATAGTGGCGCAACGGCCCGATCACCGGCACGTAGGGGTCGTTGTATGACACGTCAGCCCCCCGCCGCTCCAGTCGGCGCATCAAGGCATAGGAAGGAGACTCCCGGTCATCGTCCACACCCGGTTTGTATGCCACCCCGAGAATCAATATCCGCGAGCCGCGGATGGCCTTGCCCTCCTCGTTGAGCACCTCCGCCACCCGCCCGATCACGTAGTCGGGCATGTTGGTGTTTACCTCACCAGCCAGCTCGATGAACCGCGTGTGCTGGCCGTACGCGCGCGCTTTCCAGGTCAGGTAGAAGGGATCGATGGGAATGCAGTGTCCGCCGAGTCCCGGGCCGGGATAAAAGGGCATGTATCCAAAAGGCTTCGAAGAGGCCGCGTTGATCACGTCCCAGACATCGATCCCCATCTCGCGATAAACGACCTTCAATTCGTTGACCAGAGCGATGTTGACCGAACGGAAAATGTTCTCCGTCAGTTTCGTCGCCTCAGCCACCCGGCACGAGGCTACCGGAAGCACCTGCTCGACCGCGAGCGAATACAAGGCCTTGCAACGCTCCAGGCACGCTTCGGTGTATCCGCCCATGACCTTGGGAATCGTGCGCACCGAGTGATCGGTGCGACCGGGGTCCTCCCGCTCGGGGGAGTAGGCGAGATGGAACCCCTCCCCGGCCTTGAGGCCCGAACCGTTCTCCAGCACTTCCCGCAAGTCCGTGTCCGTCGTGCCAGGATAGGTCGTCGATTCCAAAACCACCAACTTCGCTCCAGGTTCACCCTCCGCCATTTTCTCTCCGCCATTCAAATACGGCGCAATCGCCTCGCCCGAGCGGAGAACGTACGACAAATCCGGCTCCCGGTGCGCGTTGAGGGGAGTCGGCACACAGATCAGGACCGCCTCCACCCCGGCCACTCTGGAGAAGTCGGTCGATGCTTCGAAAACGCCGCGTGCGACCAATTCCCGCACGGTTTCCGGGGCGATATGACGGATGTAGCTCCGTCCGCTGTTGAGCAGGTCGGTCTTCCCTTTGTCGATATCGAGGCCGAGCACACGCACGCCCGCTTCGGCGAAGCGGATCGCAAGCGGAAGCCCCACATAACCGAGTCCGATGATGGCGATTTTCATGATTGGTCTGGTTTGGCACCCCACCCCGGTTTGCGAAGATAGGTCGAGAGGCGGAAAAAGCGCAGGAGAGGCCAGTGCCTCCGGTTTTCGAGATTATGCCGGAAAACCGATCCGCACAGAAACCAACGTTCCCTCCAGCAGGCACGGAAGCCCGCCGAAAACACCATCGGCCCCCGCGAGAAACCCATGGCCTCGCGCACCACCCGTTCACGTTTGACCGGATCAAGCATGAGGTCCTTGTGTCTGGAAAGAAAGTGGAGCACCCGAATCGGCTGAAACGACAGATTCAGAGGACCGAAATTGAACTCGGCGGCGAGATTTCCCAGCGGTATCCGTGTTTCCAGCACAGCCGCCCGGAAGGCGGGCTGGTCGTGGCCCTCGGGCTTCTCCCGGCGAATCCTGAGCCACGCGGCGAAGAGAGCCTCCGCCTCCGCCGTCCGGCAGGCGATCACCCCGGTGTTGTACTGGGTGAGGCAGGCCGGATACTCCTGGGTCTCCCAGGAAAACAGGTAGCGGGCACCGTCGCGCACGAGCAGCGGATAGATATCGAGTCCGCGGGAAAGGTCCTCGACAAAAGGCCGGATGGGCAGCGTGTCCACATCCAGATAGACCGTCTTGCGACAGGGCGAGGCAGCCAGGCCAGCGATCTTGTCGTTCCAGTTGAACTCGGGGTCCTCCGCAACCAACACCCGGTCACAGAATTCACCGGCTTGCGCCGCGTTCTCCCGGTCGGTAAAAACGGCCACAGAAACACCCGGTTCCACTTTCCGCAGATACCCGGCAGACAGTCTGGCCATACCC
>CAYVUQ010000183.1:0-4243 GCA_964454915.1 uncultured Puniceicoccaceae bacterium | reverse complement strand
GTCCGGGCCGGATCGCAAACGCGTTGCGGCCTCCCTTATCCCGCCTTCGAGAAGAAGCTGCGCAGGGAAGCGGCGGCGTAGTCGCGGTTCATTTTGGCGATCACGTCGAGCTTGATTTCCTTGGGGCAGGCTTCCTGGCACTCTCCGTAGTTCGTGCAGTTGCCGAATCCGGCCTCGTCCATGGCGTGGACAACGGCGAGCACGCGGCGGTCGCGCTCGGCGCGGCCTTGGGGAAGGGCGTTAAGGTGGGTGACCTTGGCTCCGGCGAAGAGCATGGCCGATCCGTTCGGGCAGGCCGCTACGCAGGCCCCGCAGCCGATGCAAGCCGCCGCATCCATCGACTTGTCGGCGATTTCCTTGGGAACGGGAATCTCGTTGGCATCGGGCGCGCTCCCGGTCCGGGCGGTGATGAAGCCCCCGGCCTGAATGATGCCGTCGAAACTGGTGCGATCCACGATCAAGTCTTTGGCGACCGGGAAAGCCTTGGCCCTCCAGGGCTCGATAGTGATGGTGTCGCCGTCCTTGAAGTGACGCATGTGCAGCTGGCAGGCGGTGGTTGCCTTCTCGGGCCCATGGGCCTGGCCGTTAATCGCCAGCGAGCAGGTTCCGCAGATCCCTTCGCGGCAATCGTGGTCAAAGGCGACCGGATCCTCGCCCCTGGCGACGAGCTGCTCGTTCAGGATATCGAGCATTTCGAGGAAGGACGAATCGTCGGACACGTCATCGAGATCGTAGCCGACAAAGCCTCCCGGAGTGTTCCGGTCTTTCTGTCTCCAGATTCTAAGGTGCAGTTTCATGGTATCGAATCGTTACGGGTGCTTACTTGTAGCTACGGGTCGTAAAGGAGACCTCCTCGTATTCGAGCACCTCCTTGTGCAAGGACGGCTCCTTGTCGTCGCCCTCGAATTTCCAGACCCCCACGAAGCCGAACTCGTCGTCGTGGCGCTTGGCCTCTCCCGTCGAGAGATAGCCGGAGCGGACCTCTTCGTCCTCCTCGGTGTACTGGTGCTCGACGCGGAAGTGGCCCCCGCAGGATTCCTCGCGCATGAGCGCGTCGCGGCACATCAACTCTCCGAACTCCAGGAAATCGGCCACCCGACCGGCCCGTTCCAGCTCCTGATTGATCCCGTCGGGGGTGCCGACGACCTTGATGTTCTCCCAAAACTCCTTGCGGAGGGCCTGGATGTCGCGAATCGCCTTTTCGAGTGCCTCCTTGCTGCGGGCCATGCCGCATTGGGACCAGGTGATCTCGCCGAGCCGCTTGTGGAAGGAACGGGGGCTCTCGGTGCCCTGGACGGACATGAGTTTGTCGATCCGTTCCCGGACCTCCTTCTCCACCGCATCGAATTCCGGTGCGTCGGTGCGGACCTTGCCGGCCGCGGCCAGACCCTGGCGGCCGAGGTAGTCCCCCACGGTGTAGGGAAGCACGAAATACCCGTCGGCCAGGCCCTGCATGAGGGCGGAGGCACCGAGGCGATTCGCACCGTGATCGGAAAAGTTGGCCTCGCCGGCGACAAAGAGACCGGGCAGATTGCTCTCCAGGTTGTAATCGACCCAGAGCCCACCCATGGTGTAGTGGACGGCGGGGTAGATCATCATCGGGGTGGTGTAGGGATCGTCCCCGGTGATACGATTGTACATATCGAAAAGATTGCCGTAACGCTCGGCGATGGTGTCCCGACCGAAACGCTCGATCGCATCGCGGAAGTCGAGGAACACGCCGAGACCGGTCGAGGCGATCCCGCGACCATCGTCGCAGGCCTCCTTGGCCGCGCGGGAGGAGATGTCGCGCGGCGCGAGATTGCCAAAGGACGGATACTTGCGCTCCAGGTAGTAGTCGCGGTCTTCCTCCGCGACATCGCCCGGGTGCATCGCCCCCTCGCGGACCTTTTTGGCGGTCTCACGATCCCCGGGAACCCACACCCTGCCGTCGTTTCGGAGAGACTCCGACATGAGGGTGAGCTTGGACTGCTGATCGCCGTGGACCGGAATGCAGGTCGGATGAATCTGCGTGTAGCACGGGTTGGCGAAGCCGGCACCACGCCGGAAGGCCCGGTGAGCGGCGGTGACGTTGCAGCCCTGGGCGTTGGTCGAAAGGAAAAAGACATTGCCGTAGCCCCCGGTGGCGAGGACCACACAGTCGGCGGCGAACCGCTCGATCGCGCCGGTCACCAGATTGCGGGTGATGATCCCCTTGGCATGACCGTCCACCAGGACCACGTCCAGCATCTCGTGCCGGTTGTACATCTTGACCTGGCCGAGGCCAATCTGGCGGCTGAGCTGCTGATAGGCACCGAGGAGGAGCTGCTGCCCGGTCTGCCCGCGGGCGTAGAAGGTGCGGCTGACCTGCGCTCCGCCGAATGACCGGTTGGCAAGCAGCCCGCCGTATTCGCGGGCGAAGGGCACGCCCTGGGCTACGCACTGGTCAATGATATTTCCGGACACCTCGGCGAGACGATACACGTTGGCCTCGCGGGAACGGAAGTCGCCCCCCTTGATTGTATCGTAGAAGAGACGGTACACGCTGTCGCCGTCGTTCTGGTAGTTCTTCGCGGCGTTGATGCCCCCCTGGGCGGCGATCGAGTGCGCCCGGCGGGGACTGTCCTGGTAGCAGAAGCAGCTGACGTTGTAGCCCATCTCGGCCATCGATGCGGCAGCGGCACCACCGGCGAGCCCGGAGCCGACGATGATCACATGGTATTTCCGGCGGTTTGCGGGATTGACCAGCTTGATATTGGCCTTGTGGAGGGTCCACTTGTCGGCCAGCGGCCCTTCGGGAATTTTTGCGTTCAGTTCCATGTCAAAATCCTCTTTTGAAAGTGTTCCGCCTCAATGGGTGGCGTCTTCGGGATAGGAAACGTAGATCGGCGCGTCGCCCTGCCAATTCTCCGTGGCCTCCCGCACCTCGGAACCGTACACGATGTCCGGCCCGCCATACCAGGAGACAAGCGACGCCACGGGAATGGCGATGAAACCGAGAAAAATGACCAGGCCGAAAGCCAGGGCAAAACGGTCCAGCCGCCACCGCCAGATTTCGTTGCGGAAACCGACGCTCTGGAACATGCTCGATACCCCGTGGCTCAGGTGCCAGCACAGGAGTGCCATGGCCACGATGTAGAACCCGGCGATCCAGACGTTCGAAAATCCGTAGATGATCATCGCGTAAACATCCTGGGTCTCCTTGCCGTTCAAATCGAAGCGGAGATTGCGGTAGGCCGGGTCGATGTTCTGGACAGTGAAGTGCAGAATGTGGAAGACGATGAAAGCCGCCACAATCAGGCCCGAGTACTTCATCGTCCGTGCGGCAAAAGATGCCTGCATGTAATTCTGCTTCTCGTATCCCTCGGGACGGGCCTTGCGGTTTTCGATTACCAGCAACACCGCCGATACGATGTGCAGCACGACCGCCGCCAACAGAACGATCCTGACCAGCCAGAGAAACTCCCACGGCAGGATGTGATGGAGGAAGTAGGCGTAGGCGTTGATCGCCTCGGGCGGGCCGAAAGCCTGCAGGTTACCCAGCATGTGGCCGAGCACAAACCCCACCAGAATGACGCCGGTAAGTGCCATCACAAACTTCTTGGCAAGCGAAGTGCGGAACAATCCAATCGGACTCATCTTATCTCCTTATCCTGTTAATGAATACTATTCGGAAGCGTTATAGGGGTCCGGCGCGAGTGCAACGGCAATCTGGACATCGGGCGATTTGTATAATGACCACTGCTTATCCAAATTAGCAGAACTTCTGCACCTTTCGGAGTGGACAGCACCCGGAGACTCCTCCATACCGCACAAAATGAAAATCTATCTGAACGGAGAATTCGTCGAGAAGGACGATGCGAAGGTGTCGGTCTTCGACCACGGTTTTCTCTACGGCGACGGGGTTTTCGAGGGAATCCGTCTGTACGGCGGGAGTGTTTTCAAGCTGGAAGATCACCTGATCCGCCTCGAGCAATCCGCCAAGGCCCTCTTGCTGCCCATGCCGGAGACGCGGGAACGCCTGTCCGAACTCGTTTGCGAAGCCTGCCGGGTCAACGGACTGGTCAACGGCTACATCCGCCTGATCCTGACCCGCGGGGTCGGCTCGCTCGGCCTTTCCCCAAAGGGTTGCGGCCCCACCGGACTGATCATCATCGCCGACACCATCGAGCTGTTTCCCGCGAAGTATTACGAGGAGGGGCTGAAGATCATCACCGTCCCCACCCGCAGGCTCGCCGCAGCGGCCCTTCCGCCCATGGTGAAG
>CAYVUQ010000182.1:1840-4270 GCA_964454915.1 uncultured Puniceicoccaceae bacterium | reverse complement strand
ACCGGGAGGGCACCGGATTGAATGAGACCCTGCTCAATCGACTTGTGGCAGTTGCGGTCGCACAGCGCGACGGCACCGTCGCGGAGCACCGCCGTCATGATGGTGCGGTTCGATGCGGAGGTGCCGTTGAGGACGTTGTAGGAGCGGTGCGCACCGAAAATCCGGGCCGCGTAGGTCTCGGCCTCTCCCAGCGGTCCTTCGTGGTCGAGCAGCGAGCCGAGCGGAGAGCGTTCGATGCCCGAATCGGTGCGGAAAAGGTTTTCGCCGAAGTAGTCGTAGAACACTCGACCGGGCGCACTCTTCGTGAAGGCCACGCCGCCCTGATGGCCGGGGGCAGCCCAGGAATACTCCTCGACCTCCATGTATTCCATGAGAGCCCGGTTGAAGGGGGGGAGTAAATCCGCACGGTAGCGGCGTATGGCGGCCAGAACACGGCCTGCGAGGAAGGGCGCGGAGTCCTGCAGGAGCCAGAAAAACTCGTTGGCCCGGGCGAGGTCGTCCACCTCGAGATTGTGTTCGCCTGCCCGGTCCGCCATGAGGACGACCGGTAGCCGCCGGTTGCGCTCGCGGATCGCAGCCAGAAGTTCGCGGGCCTCGCCGGGACTTTCCTTGTCCGCCGTCCAATCGACCAGAACGGTCGAGAGGGAGGCATCGCTCTCGACGACCGTGCGGGCGTCGGCAAAAGTGAGGGCTTCGACGACCTCCAGACCGTGGTCCGCCATTTCATCGACCAATTCCCGGATCGCTCGCCCGCGGGCGGTAGTCGGCTGGTCCAGAAGTTCGTCCACCACCAGGACGCGGGTACGGGCGAGTGTGTTGGTTCTTTCGATCATCGGAGGTTCGGGGGGTTGGGGTTAATCTTTGAGCACCATGAGCCGGTACGTCCCCTCTTCGGCCTCGATGCCGTGGGTATCGTGGGCGAAACCGGGGAAAAGCCGGTCCCATTCCTCAAGAGCCCCGAGGTAGCCGAGGAAGGGATCGTCGGCACTGCCGAGGTTTTCGCCCGGCATGACCAACGGGATGCCGGGGGGGTAGGGAACCAGTCCGGTGGCGGCGGTGCGGCCCGCCGCCTCGGCGAGGGAGACCGTCTCGACCTCGTTCGCCACGAGTTTCTGGTAGGCGTCCGCCGGGGTCATTTCCGCAGACGGCAGCACGGCGAACGCTTCGGACTGGCGGGCCAGCTGTCGGCTGGTGATCAGGTGTTTCATCATGCGGCGGGCCAGGTCGCGCAGGCCGAGACCCGGATAGTGGGCGGCGATCCCCGGCAGGCACTGGTCCAGCGGTCGGTTGGCGTCGGTGTCGCGTTTGAATGCGAGCAGGGCGTGGACCAGCGTACTCCACTTGGCGTTGGTCACTCCCATTGAGAAGAGGAAGAGAATGGTGAAATCGGTGGTTTTTTCGACTACGATACCGCGTTCGTCCAGGTAGGCACTCAGGAGTGCGGCGGGGATACCTTCTTCGTCGAGCGATCCGTCCTCGCCCACTCCCGGAGTGAGAAGGGAGACCTTGATCGGATCGAGCATGCAGTAGTCGTCTTCGAGATCGAAACCGTGCCATGCGTCCCCCGGTTTGAGCACCCAGTGCGAGGGATCGCGGGTCAGGGCGGCGGGATCGGCCTGGTCGAAGGGGACTCTGTTGCCCTCTGCGTCCGCGACCTCCTCCGGATTCCAGGTCCGCAGGAACCAGTCCCCGCGCTCCCGGTGGGTGCGCCACAGCCGCATGACGGTCTGGCGGAAGGCGACCGCCTCGCGGATGGATTCGCCCACGAGGGTTTCGCCGCCGCGACCGTCCATCATGGCGCAGGTGATGTCGTTGGAGGCGATGATCGGATAGAAGGGCGAGGTCGAGCCGTGCATCATGAACGACTCGTTGAACCGCGCGTGGTCCACTGCCCCGCGGCCATCGCGGATGTGGATGAAGGAGGCTTGGGAAAACGCGGCCAGAAGTTTGTGCGTCGAGTGTGTGGCGAAGAGGGTGGGTGCGTCGGCGGGGTGTTCGGCGGGCTCGCCGCGCATCGCGAAACGACCTGCGTAGATGGGGTGGAACCGGGCGTAGCCATACCAGGCTTCGTCGAAATGGATGCGGTCAACCGACGGCCCCAGCAGATCCACAACGCGGTCCACATTGTAGGTGAGACCGTCGTAGGTCGAGTTGGTGATGATGGAATAGACGGCGTCCTTTGCCTCTGGCAGGGCCTCCGGGAGAAGCCTTTCCGGCGGGATCGGTCCGATGATTCCGTAGCGGTTGCGGGTGGGCAGGAGATAGTGCGGCACGCCGCCGGTCAGGGTCAGGCCCTGCTCGGTCGATTTGTGGCAGTTGCGGTCCACCAGAACGGTCTTTCCGCGAGCGACGCAGGCCATCCAGATGATGCGGTTCGAAGTCGATGTGCCGTTGGTGACGGTGTAGGATCGGTGTGCTCCGAATACCCGG
>CAYVUQ010000182.1:0-1830 GCA_964454915.1 uncultured Puniceicoccaceae bacterium | reverse complement strand
TCACCGATCGGCCCGGAGTGGTCCAGGAGCGAACCCAGCTCGCCCACGCTGATGGAGAGGTCGGAACGGAAAAGCTGCTCGCCGAAATAGTCGAAAAACTGGCGACCGGCCGGGGACTTCTGGAAGGCCGTTCCACCCGTGTGTCCGGGGGTGTGCCAGGAGTATTCGTGGACGAGGTCGAACTCGACCAGTGCCGAGGCCATCGGCCCCAGGATATCTCCTGCGTATTTCCTTGCGGCGGCCAGGATGCGTCCGCCCAGGAAGGCTGCGCTGTCCTCGAGCAACCAGACCATCTCGGAGACCGTCGCGAGAACATCCTCCGGCAGCACGGGCGACTCGGCGCGGTCGAGCAGCAGGAAGAGGGGAATCTTTTCGTTGCGCGAGCGGACCAGATGAAGGAGGTCGAGCGCGGCCCGGTTGTCCGCGTGTCCGCCCAGAGTCCAGGGCACGAGCAGAGCGTGCAGGGCGGCGTCGGAAAGGAACTGCGCCTTCCCGTCCGCCGGTCCGTCGGCCGAAACGACCGCTGCCCCGTTTGATTCCAGCTCGGCGGCGAGCTGTCGGCAGGCGCGTGTGGCAGCGCGGCCCTGATGGTTTCCGTCTTCGACCAGGAGGACACGAAGTTCCCGTATCTTGGAGGTTCTCTCAATCATGGCAGGGGTGGTGTTTTAGGGTTTCGACCTTGAAGGAGTGATTGTCAGAAGACGAAACCGGAGCCTCGCAGAATGGAGCGGACTTGTAAAGCAAATCCGGCAAGGCCATCCGCAAGGAAGAAAAGTATCAGAAAGTAGAATACCGGGGATCAGACCCGCTCACCGGTGGAGTCACAGACCAATGGCGTGAACGGGAGCGAAACCCGCTCTTGAGAAATCCCCGAAGGTGTGGTTACGTTTTCCATGATGGACCGTCGCCGTTTTTGCCAGCTTGTGGGAGCCGGAGTTTTTTCCGGCACTCTGGGCTTGTGGCCGCTGCGGTTGATGGCCTCCTCGGGCGGGACCTACACCGTGCGCAAGGGGGACACCTTGTCCGGCATCGCCCAGGCGTTCGGAACCTCCGTGAACGCCCTCCGCTTCGAGAACGGAATCGAGGGAGACCTGATTCGGATCGGCCAGGTCCTGGTGATCCCGGGGGACGACTATCTGGAGCGGGTTCGGACGATTTCGGAGCCGATGCGGGGCGGCTTGCGCACCTGGCGCTACATCGTGGCCCACCATGCGGGCACCGGCACCGGCAACGCCGCCATCTACGACAACTACCACCGCAACACCATCGGCATGGCCAACGGACTGGCCTATCACTTCGTCATCGGCAACGGCACGAAGTCGGGCGACGGGGAGATCGAGATCGGTGGTCGTTGGGATCGGCAGCTTCAGGGCGGTCACGTTCGCAACCATCAGGTCAACGAACGCGGGATCGGCATCTGCCTCGTCGGGAATTTCCAGAAAACCTCTCCCACGCCCCGGCAACTGGCCGCCCTGACCGCCTTGACGCGCTATCTCCGTGATTTCGTCCCGACGCGCACAAAGTTCGCGGTGCACCGGGAGATCGACGGACGCAACCACACCGTCTGCCCCGGCCGCAACTTCCCCGTGCAGCGGATGCACCGGCTTTTCCCGGACCAGTGGTGATCTGTTTAAAGAGCAGTTCCTGATTCCGCCTTTGCACCTGTTTGTGCTATAGAAATCGAAATCGGGATCGGGCTCGAAATCGAAAAGATTTTAGTGGTTAATAAACAGGTGGTTAAAGATTCGATACCGATTTCGATAGCGATACCGATTTCGATGCACTGTGCCCCATCACTTCGTTCGGTTGAGTGTCGCTGCGCTCGAAAGC